>JAZPZJ010000016.1:0-21229 GCA_045544635.1 Oscillospiraceae bacterium | reverse complement strand
ATCAAACTCTGCGCTGTCAAAACGCATTCTGCGCTTCTGGTTCTGCTTCTGGATCATCACTGCCACAGCCACTGCAGTTGCCAGTGCTGTTGCGATAATAATTGCAATAATCTTCCAATTTTTCATGGTTATTCCTCTTTTCTCCGCAGATTGAATCCCATCGGCTGCTGCGGTCAGACGGTACATCGCCCGTGAATTCCGACGGCTCGTTCTTATACATATTGTTATTATACCACATTTCCTTGCGGATTTCAACACTTTTTTGATATTTTTTATAAATTTTTTGTCAGATACATCAAAATCGCAATTGCCGCCGTGGGTGCAGTCTCGCAGCGGAGGATCCGGTTTCCAAGCCAGACACGGTAAAGTCCCGCATCCACTGCCATCTGCGCCTCTTCCTCCGAGATGCCGCCCTCGCTGCCGATGAACAGTCCGATATGCTGTTTTCCCTCCAGCGGCACCGCTCCGAAGCGCACGCCGCCTTCCTCTTCATAGAGCATCACAGAAAGATCCTGCGCCTGCATGCTCTGCAGTGCTTCCTTCCATGTCATGAGGGGGGCTACGGTCGGGATAATCCCCCTGCCGGACTGCTTCGCAGCAGAGACTGCGATTTTCTGAAGTCTCTGGCGTTTTTTCTCAAAATCCGCCTTGGTCGGGCGGGACACGCACCGTGCCGTCAGCACGGGAACGATCTCACAGGCACCCAGCTCCACCGCCTTCTGGACGATCTCTGCAAGCTTGTCCTGCTTCGGGACTGCCTGATAGAGTGTGACCTTCACGGTCGGTTCTGCGGCGCAGGGTGTGATCTCCAGCGGCTTGAGGAAAACCTCGCTGTCGGTGATGCGGGTGATCTCGCAGCGGTAATCCATTCCCTCGGCACAGACGGTCAGCTCCTCCCCCGTGCGCATGCGGAGGGATCTGCCGATATGATGGGCATCCTCCCCGGTGATGCAGATCTCCTCGGGGCCGGCATGTTCTACAAAGAATCTAGGCATGGCACGCTCCTTACATCACGCAGAAATATTCGCCGTCCACTTCGAACATATAGACGATCTGGTCGCTGATCAATACGGTACTCTGACCGCCGTTATAGCGAAGCATCCATTCCATTTCCACTGCCCAGCAGTTATCCACGGAATCCATGAATGCCGCATCGCCGCTGATGTCGGAAAGCACCTCCAGCATGGTGCCAAGACCCGTGGTCACACGTTCCTGTGAGAAGCCATCCACGGTCACCATGACAAATTCAAAATCCGCAGCGGTCATTTCTGCAATGCCATCATGCAGCACGGTCATGAGCGCATCCGCAGACGAAATGCTGTCCTTATACACGGTGTTGATCTGGTAGTCCACATAAAAATCCAGGGTGTTATCCGCATAGGAAGCGCCGTCACAGGTCTCGATGGCGGAAAGATAATCGGTCAGGACAGTCAGCTGTGCGTCATTGACAAAGCGTCTGTCATAGGAAACGGGCAGTGCGTAGGTGGTTTTCGCCTCACGCATGGTTGCGCCGTAGGGCAGGTCTTCCTCAGCGATATTCACGCCCTCATTGCCGCAGCCCGTCAGCATAACGGCGCCAAGGCTGGCAGCAAGTGCCAGGGCACTGATTCGATGCATTGCTTTCATAGTATTGCCTCCGTTTTCGGTATCATATACTTCCTCTATCACTTTACCATATTCTATGGGTTTTGTCAAGCGTGGGCGGGTTTTCTGCTTTGCAGAAAACTTTCGCAGCACAGGAAGCTGTCTTCATCATCAAAACCGCTTGACATCACAAGAAAGATGATGTATAATATAAGAAAGAGCACACCGATAGACGGTCGCTCCCATTCTAAGTGATTATATGAAATAACCGCCAAAGTTTGCTTACTTATGGCGGTTCTTTTTCCTTTTTACCTGTTTACAAATCCCAAATTCTGTGCTATAATAAGAATAACGCCGCCATGCGGCAGACATTCAATAAGGAGGAATTTCCCCATGTCCAAACCGTTTTATATTACCACGCCGATCTATTACCCCTCCGGTAATCCCCATATCGGCCATTGCTATACAACCGTAGCCTGCGATTCCATCGCGCGCTATCGCCGCATGCAGGGCTATGACGTCATGTTCCTAACCGGAACCGACGAGCATGGTCTGAAGATCGAACAGAAGGCTGCCGAGGCAGGTGTGACCCCCAAGGAATACGTTGACAAGATCGTCGAGATCTTCAAAAATCTCTGGGAATACATGAACATCAGCTACGACCGCTATATCCGTACCACGGATGATTATCATGTGGAATCCGTACAGAAGATCTTCAAGGCGCTCTATGACAAGGGCTATATCTACAAGGGCAAGTATACCGGCAAGTACTGCACACCCTGCGAGAGCTTCTGGACTTCCTCCCAGCTCAAGGACGGCAAGTGCCCCGACTGCGGACGTGATGTTGTCGATGCGGAGGAAGAGGCATATTTCTTCAAAATGTCTCCCTTTGCCGATCGTCTGGAGAAGCTCCTGACGGAGACAGATTATCTCCAGCCCAAGACCCGTGCAACAGAGCTGGTCAACAACTTCATCAAGCCCGGTCTCGAGGATCTCTGCGTTTCCAGAACTACCTTCAAATGGGGCGTTCCGGTAACCTTTGACGAAGGACATGTCGTTTATGTGTGGATCGACGCACTTTCCAACTACATCACTGCGCTCGGCTATGAAAACGCAGCGCACGACGATTTCAGCAAATTCTGGCCGGCAGATACCCACATGGTTGCAAAGGATATCATGCGTTTCCATGCGATCATCTGGCCTGCAATGCTCATGGCACTGGAACTGCCGCTGCCGAAGCATCTTGCTGTACACGGCTGGATCACCTTCAACGGTGCAAAAATGTCCAAGTCCCTGGGCAATGTCGTGGATCCCTTCATTCTGGGACAGCGCTACAGTCCGGATGCGATCCGCTACCACATCCTGCGTGAGATGGCGCTCGGTGCGGACAGCGACTTCTCCAACGAGATCCTGATCAACCGCATCAACACCGACCTTGCCAACGGCTTCGGCAATCTGGTTTCCAGAACCGTGGCAATGGCGGACAAGTATTTCGGCGGCACACTCCCCACAGAGCGTGAGAGCGCACCGGTGGATGAAGAACTCATGGCGCTGGCAGTTTCCATCCGTGAAAAGGTGGACACCTGCATTGACAATACCCAGATCAAGCAGGCGCTTGAGACCATCTTCACACTGGTGGACAGAGCGAACAAATATATCGACGAAACAGAGCCGTGGAAGCTCGGCAAGGACGACAGCCAGAAGGCTCGTCTTGCAGCCGTACTCTACAACCTGCTCGACACCATCCGTATCATTTCCACGCTCCTCAGCCCCTACATGCCCACGACCATGCCCAAGGTATGGGAGCAGATCGGCGCAAAGGCAGAGGATGTGACCTATGAGAATGCGGCAAAGTTCGGCGTTCTGCCGCAGGATGTGACCGTACAGAAGGGCGAGATCCTCTTCCCGAGAATTGACGTGGACAAGGAGATCGAGGAGCTCAACCAGATCATCCAGCAGTCTCTTCCCAAGGAAGAAGCAGAACCGGATTTCACACCGGCAGAGCAGTCCCCGGAGATCGAATTCGACGATTTCATGAAGGTGGATCTGCGTGTGGCAAAGGTACTGCAGTGTGAGAAGGTCAAAAAGTCCAAGAAGCTTCTGTGCCTGCAGCTTGATGACGGCATGGGCGGCAGACAGGTCGTTTCCGGCATTGCGCAGTGGTATGCGCCCGAGGATCTGATCGGCAAGAAGGTCATGATCGTGGCAAATCTCAAGCCTGTGAAGCTTTGCGGCGTGGAAAGCTGCGGTATGATCTGTGCAGCGGACATGCCCGATGGCAGCGCAAAGGTACTCTTTGCGGATGATGCATATCCGTGCGGTGCGAAGCTGAGATAAGCGCAGAGCCTGCGCCGGCACATGCGTTACGGCAGACAGCTTTTGGCGGTAATTCTATATTTCGCGGTATGGTGCGGCGAAGCGCATGATGATTGCTTCGCAGAGCGTCATCGCTATTGATTGAAAAAAGGACGGCTAATTGCCGTCCTTTTTCTTATTGCTGTGCAAATTGTTCCAGCTCTGCATAGGGAATCACGATTTCCATATGATCGCCCAGCGCATGACCGACGGGGAAGCTGAATGCCAGTGCATCCGGATACATAAAGACCGTCGTGGTCGTGTAGGGTTCGTCACAATGCAGCAGCCATTCCAGTATGTGTTCAGGCGTATGGACATACATGTCTTCCGGAACATCCTCAGCGGAAATGCCAAGCTTCTGCGCATGCTGTTCTGCACCGTGCTCGCTGAAATATCCGCAGACAAATTCCGCAAAGGCGTCATCCACCGTGTATAGATCGGATAGATGCACAATTTCGCCCGTTTTGGCATCCAGAATCAGACCCTCCGACAGGCTGGTAGGATGGGGCGTACCTTTCACGTTGAAGAGTCCCTCATAGAACAAGCTGATATGCGCATCATCCATGCGTGTCACGGTCACATCCATTTCGATGGTCAGCATCGTATCCTCATCCTGCACAGGGTATTCCTGCAGATCAAACTGAATCTCCGCTGCGGGAATCTCCTCCTCCGGCGACCATGCACCCTCGATCTGCTCGCAGATCAGCTTCTCTGTATAAGCTTTCACCGAGGCATTCACTGCATCATTCTCCGGAAAGATCGGATAGGCATAGGTAATATGCCGATAATCCGTGGTTTCTGCAGCATACACGATCTGTACGGTGCCCGGAACGCCCGTTTCTGCCGGTTCCGTTTCGACGGGAGGTTCCGTGCCGGGCGGCGCTGTCCCGGTCGTTTCCGGTACAGCTGCCGGAACTTCCGGCGGTGTCGGCTGTGTGCCGCATCCGGTCAGGAACAGGACAGCGCACAGCAGGAACGGAATTCGTTTCATATGGGTCCTCCTCTCAATGTTCCAGCGGTTTCACCCGTTTCTGCATCACAAGATACACTGCGCAGAAGCCGATCATGGCAACGGGCAGCACCTTGATCGCAATAGCGAAGCCTGCCGCTTCGACCAGCGTGCCGAAGCCGATATTGAAGGCGATATCGAATACGGTCGAAATACCGGCAATCAACCCGACCGCCGTGCCGTTTTCCTCGGGGGCGTAGTATTTGCCCACAACCACGACCAGCGTCGGATAGATGATGGAGAACGCCAGACCCGACAGGCAGAGCAGCGCAATACCGCTGCGCTCAAACAGGATCCCTGCCACATAGAGCAGCGTGCCGATCACCGTAAATACCGCCATACTGCGCAGCACGCCCATTTTCTGCACGAGAGGCGCAAAGAGCAGTCTGCCGACGGTGATGCCGCCGAAAAACAGGGATAGATACAGTGCCGCCTGCTGCGTGGAAAATCCAAGATAGCTGCTGCCATAGGTAACCATCCAGTTCTGCAGACCATGCTCGGCGATATAGTAGAAGCCGAACAGCGGAATCAGGTATTTCGCCGCAGGATTGCGGAAAATTGCCATCGTGGAGGGTTTCTTCTCCGCCGGCTTTGTCTGCGGAAAACGGATACCGGCAAGCACGAACAGGCTCAGCACGCCGCAGCCGAGGAGCACCGCATTCCAGCCATGCCAGCCGGACATGTGTTCGGCAAATCTGCCGCCGATATTCTGTGCGGTGAACATTCCCACGCCCTGTGCGAAATTGAACAGATTCACATACATCGCTGATGCTGTGAAAAACAGGGGCGTGATGATGTTCAGACTTGTCGAAAGCATGGTGGATGCGCCGAGACTGAAAATAATACAGCCGAGGAGGATCCAGTAATGCTCCGTGAAAATGTAGAACAGCAGTGCCGCCATCCAGATGAATGTCAGCGCAAACAGAAAGCGCTTTTTAGACATGCGGTCAAGGATCCGTCCGCCAAGCAGCAGGAAGAGCAGATTGCCCACATAGCTGCACATGATGATGACGGAGGAACGGATACTGTCAAGCTCGTAGGTGCGCTCAAACAGCGGCAGGAATACCCCTCGCAGTCCGTCGCTGATGCCGAGGATCAGCATCATCAGGAAGCAGTAGAGGAGCACCAGCGCCTTCTGGGTTTTGTCATTTGTCATTTGAAAACTCCTTTGCAGGGTACAACAAAACCGGCAGATTGCCGGTTTTGCGTATGTTTATTTTATTCAGGCACTGCGCTTTCACCACACATAAGCGATAATTCCGCTTGCGCAAAGCGCAAAGGAATTATGCGGCAGCAAAAGCCACCGTCGCGAGAAACAAACTTTCTATACCAGTTCACTCTCTCACGCGAATCGCCGGCGCAGGCACTGCGCTTACTTTGTGATCACACGAACACGGATCACATTCTCCATTGCTTCGAACTTAGCCGCAACGTCAGCGGTTACCTCACCAGCAACATCTACCATAGTATATGCATAGTCCTTCTTGGAAGCGTTTACCATGTTGTCGATGTTCAGACCGGCAGCTGCCAGCTCGCTTGTGATGGCGGAGATGATCGCCGGAACATTCTTGTGCAGGATGCAGATCTTTGTGCCGTTTGCATTCATCACTGCATTCGGGAAGTTCACGCTGTTCTTGATGTTGCCATTCTCGATGTAGTCGATCAGTTCCTTTGCAGCCATTACTGCGCAGTTGTCCTCGCTCTCCGGAGAGGATGCGCCCAGATGCGGGATTGCGATCACGCCGTCCATAGCAACGGTCTTTGCATTCGGGAAGTCTGTCACATAGCAAGCGATCTTGCCGCTTGCCAGAGCTGCCTGCATATCCTCATCATTTACCAGCTCGCCTCTTGCGAAGTTCAGCACTCTTGCGCCGTCGTTCATCTGTGCGAATACATCAGCATTCAGCATGCCCTTTGTCTCTGCATTGAACGGCAGGTGGAGTGTCAGGTAATCTGCCTGTGCGTATACTTCTTCTCTGGTCTTGACAACCTTGATGTGGTGGTTGAGCTGCTGTGCGCCCTCAACGGACAGGAACGGGTCAGTACCCACAACCTTCATGCCCAGATGAATTGCTGCATTTGCAACCTTTGCGCCGATTGCACCCAGACCGATGACACCAAGTGTCTTGCCCTGGATCTCGGGACCTGCAAACTGGCTCTTGCCTTTTTCTACAAGCTTGCCAACCTGATCGCCCTCATCCTTCAGGGTCTTTGCCCATTCGATTGCCTTGGTGATCTTACGGGAGGACAGGAAGAGACCTGCCAGAACCAGTTCCTTTACTGCATTTGCATTGGCACCGGGAGTGTTGAATACCACGATACCCTGCTCAGCGCAGCGGTCAACCGGAATGTTGTTCACGCCTGCACCGGCTCTGCCGATTGCCAGCAGGCTGCTGTCGAAATCCATCTCATGCATGGATGCAGAACGTACCATGATTGCAGTCGGATTCTCGGGAGAATCAGCTACAACATACTTTGCCTTGTCGAACAGATCTGTGCCGCATGCAGCGATCTTGTTCAGAGTCTTGATATTGTACATGGGATATACCTCCAGTTATGTAATTTTATATATGACGACAACACCACGGGTTGCGTGGTGCTGTCAATCGTCGGAACATTATTTATTCTCTGCTTCGAACTTCTTCATGAATTCTACAAGCTTCTCAACGCCCTCGATCGGCATTGCGTTGTAGATGGAAGCTCTCATACCGCCAACACTTCTGTGACCCTTGAGGTTCTCGAAGCCAGCTTCCTTTGCTTCCTTTACAAACTTTGCATCCAGCTCATCGCTGCCGGTTACGAACGGTACGTTCATCAGAGAACGATCCTTCTTCTCAACAGTGCCCTTGAACATTTCGCTCTGGTCGAGGAAATCGTACAGGATCGCAGCCTTCTTCTCGTTGTGCGCCTTCATTGCCTCGAGGCCGCCCATCTTCTTGATCCACTTGAATACCTTGCCGCAGATGTAGATGCCGTAGCAGGGAGGTGTATTGTACATGGAGCCATTGTCAGCCTGTGTCTTCCACTTGAGCATGGTGGGTGTGCCGGGCAGGCATTCGTCTGTGATCAGATCCTCACGAACGATGGCAATTACCACGCCTGCAGGGCCAACGTTCTTCTGTACGCCGCCGTAGATCACGCCATACTTTGTTACGTCAACCGGCTCGGACAGGAAGCAGGAGGAAACGTCGGAAACCAGTGTCTTGCCCTTGGTATCCGGCAGATTCCAGAACTTTGTACCATAAATGGTATTGTTCTCGCAGATGTATACATAGTCAGCATCCTCAGGGATGTCCAGATCGGAGCAGTCCGGGATATAGGAGAAGGTCTTGTCAGCAGAAGAAGCAACTGCAACAGCCTCACCATAGAGCTGAGCCTCCTGGTAAGCCTTCTTTGCCCACTGGCCGGTTACGATGTAAGCAGCCTTCTTGTTCTTCATCAGGTTCATCGGAACTGCTGCAAACTGCTGGGAAGCGCCGCCCTGCAGGAACATTACCTTGTAATTGTCCGGAATGTTCATCAGGTCACGCAGATCCTGCTCTGCCTCGTCGATGATCTGCTGATACATCTTAGAGCGATGGGACATTTCCATAACGGACATACCGCAGCCACGGTAATCCATCATCTCTGCTGCTGCTTCCTGCAGAACTTCCTCCGGCAGAACAGCCGGGCCTGCACTGAAATTATAAACTCTGCCCATTTTGAATACCTCCAATGTAATCAAAAAAATATAGTAAATAGAATCAATGAATCTCCGCATGCCGCCATCTGAAACAGGGCATACGGACTCCTCATCTATTATACTATTTTTTTCCGTACAAGTCAAGGTGTTCCGGTCGATTCCTGTGGTTTTGTCACATTTGCTGTGTTCCGACAAGCGGATTTTGTGGAAAGATACGATGACAGGCAGGTAATCCTGCATAAAAATTGCAAAAATGCTTGTATCTTTGGCACGGACGTGGTATAATAAAGGTTAATGAACTTTGCGCTGCGCATCCTGCTGCGATGCAGGAGCGTCCAGAAATGTCCTGAGCCGGAGACAGAGAATACGGGCAGGAATGCACAGAAAATACCAGAATACGCTGTAGAGCAGACAGATCTGTCCCTGAAAATTCAGCGGAAGATCGCTGTAATCCCACACATCCCAGTGCAGGCGGCGGTTTACCACAAGCCCCACCATCAGCTCCGCTGCGGTGATGATCACGGCACCGAGCAGATACTGCGCCGGAAGCGGGAGCCATCGGGGCGCACCCGTAAACAGCACATACAGCATCGCAAGGACAGCGCCGCCCGTGAGCGCCATGGTCCAGTGGGTGTAACCCCGTGCAGCAATTTCAATCAGCGCATACAGAAAATACCCCATGAAAAATGGGATCAACAGCCGTGCAGCTTTCACCGGCATCACCTCCTGCAGGAAGTATGCCCGTTTTCCGACAGAATATACTGTCTGCACGGCGTTTTCAGAAAGGTGGCAATTCATGCAGGAAACGTTACTCTGGATCCTATTGCTGCTCGTTGTGCTGCTCTGCATCGTCTGTGCGGCGGAGGGCATGCTGCTGTACCGTCTGTACAAACGCAGACCGGCGGATACGGATGATGTACAGCTCCGGATCGCACGGATGCAGGAAGAAAAACTGGCATTGCTCGGACAGCAGACCCTGCGCAGTCTTGGGGATATTCAGAAATCGAATGAAAACCTCACCCTGCGCACGGAAGAACGTCTGCGCACATTTTCTGCGGAAAACGAGCAGAAGCTCTCGGCAGTCCGCCTGACCGTCCAGCAGGGGCTGCAGCAGATGCAGCAGGAACAGAACCATCAGCTTGACGAAATGCGCAAGGTCGTGGACGAAAAGATGCAGCGTGTACTCGATGAACGCATGAAACAGGCATTCTCTGCCGTCAATGAACGGCTTGAGCAGGTACACAAGGGCTTGGGCGAGATGCAGACGCTGGCAGTCGGCGTGGGCGATCTGAAAAAACTGCTCAGCAACGTCAAAAGCCGCGGCGAGATCGGGGAGATCCAGCTTGAGGCGCTCCTCTCCGATGTCCTCTCCGAAGGGCAGTACATCCGGAACGCAAAGCTCGGCAAGGGTATTGTCGAATTTGCAGTGCGCATGCCCGACAATCAGGACGGCGAGGCCCTCCTGCCGATCGACGCAAAATTTGCCGGTGACACCTATCTCCACCTGCAGAACGCCTATGAATCGGGCGATAAGACCGCCATTGCGCAGGCGCAGAAAGCACTTGCCGTGCGCATCCGCAGCGAAGCGCAGGACATTGCAGAAAAATACATCGTACCGCCCCGAACCACGGATTTCGGCATCCTGTTCCTGCCCACAGAGGGGCTGTATACGGAAGCGGTGCGGCTGGGACTGCCGGATGAAATTTTCCGGAAATACCGTGTATTCGTAACAGGTCCCACCACGATTGCGGCAATGCTGTGCACACTGCAGATGGGCTTCCAGAGCATGGCGGTACAGAAGTACAGCAGCGAGGTCTGGAAGGTGCTGGGCGATGTGCGGACGGAATTTCATAAATTCGCCGATGCGCTTGTCAAGACGCAGGACAAGCTCCACAGTGCCAGCGATGAGCTGGAGAAGCTTGTCGGAGTCAGAACCCGACA
The DNA here is from genome assembly GCA_045544635.1 of Oscillospiraceae bacterium. Taxonomy (GTDB): domain Bacteria; phylum Bacillota; class Clostridia; order Oscillospirales; family Ruminococcaceae; genus UBA3855. The sequence goes on along the minus strand of JAZPZJ010000016.1, from coordinate 10,658 downwards.
GATGGCGAAGAAGCTTGACACAGTACAGAATTTTCTGACGGATAATGGGGAAGTTCAGTAAATTTTCCCCACCCTGTGATCGCCGCAAGACGAAAAGCGGGTGTTCGGGGCGCAGCCCCTGAAAGCGACGAAGTCGCAACTAAAAACAAACAATCAGTCCAGCCCTGCACCGCAGGTGCAGTGGCCGGACGGGCCTTAAAGGAGGAACCATCACATGAGACAGAGCGGTATACTCATGCATATTTCCAGCTTACCTTCCCGTTTCGGGATCGGACGGATGGGCAAGGCAGCCTATGATTTTGTGGATTTTCTGAAAGCGAGCGAGACCGCTTACTGGCAGATTCTCCCCCTCTCCCCGACAAGCTATGGGGATTCACCGTACCAGAGTTTTTCCGTCTATGCGGGAAACCCCTATTTTATCGACTTTACCATGCTCGAAGAACAGGGACTGCTCGACCACGAGGACTACGCTGCCATGCTCTGGCAGAGAACCGGCGACAGCGTGGATTATGAGCTGCTTTACAGAAGCAATATCACCGTCCTGCGCCGTGCTTTTGCAAGATTCCAGAAAACAACCAAAAAAGGCTACGCTTCCTATAAAAAAGCACAGAAGCACTGGCTTCCGGAATATGCCCTCTTCATGGCGCTCAAGGACAAGCACGACGGCAGACCCTGGTACGAATGGGAGCCGGAGCTTGCGATGCGTGACAAAAAAGCCATTGAACAGGCAAAAAAAGAGCTTGCAGAGGAAATCAAGCTTTACTGCTTCATCCAGTTTATTTTTACGCAGCAGTGGCAAGCACTGAAAGCCTATGCAAATGAGAAACAAGTGGAAATCATCGGTGATATGCCGATCTATGTTGCCTATGACAGTGCGGATGTTTGGGTATCCCCCGAACTCTTCGCACTCGACGAAAACAAACAGCCGATCGAAGTGGCAGGCTGTCCCCCCCATCCTTTCTCCCCGACCGGTCAGCTGTGGGGCAACCCCCTCTATGACTGGGACTATCACAAGAAAACCGACTACAAATGGTGGAAATCCCGCCTTGCGTTTGCCGCATCCCTCTATGATGTGATCCGCATTGACCATTTCCGTGGCTTTGAAAGCTATTATGCCATCCCCTACGGCAGCGAAACCGCCGAAACAGGCAAGTGGCGCAAAGGTCCGAACAAGGCGCTGTTCCTCTCTGTGAAGAAGGAACTGGGTGACCTCAACATCATCGCAGAGGATCTGGGCTTCATCACGCCCGGTGTGCGCCGGATGCTGAAAGCACTGAAATATCCGGGCATGAAGGTGCTGCAGTTCGGATTCGACTCAGATCCCGCAAATGAACATCTGCCGCATAACTTCCAGTCCCCGAACTGCGTCGCCTATACCGGCACGCATGACAATGAGACATTGCGCGGCTGGCTGGAAGCTGCCAATAAAAAGACCATCAAGTACGCGAAGAAATACCTGCGTGTGACAAAAAAATCCCATATCCCCGATGCAATGGTTGCCTGCTGCTGGCAGAGCATTGCCAATCTTGCGGTCGCACAGATGCAGGATTTTCTGCATGAGGACAAATCCTGCCGGATGAATACGCCCTCCGTGCTCGGCGGCAACTGGCAGTACCGGACGGATGCTTCCGACTTTACACCGGAGCTTGCCGCATCCATCCGTAAGCTCAACCGCACCTACGGCAGAGCTGTTGTCACAGAAATCACAGAAGATAAGGAGTCAGAATAACATGATGAACTATACAAAGGATACATTCCTGCGCTATCTTGAAGCTTCCCTCACAAAACCCGCAGCGGAGACCTCTCCGCAGGAGCTGCACAATATCATCGGTGAGATGGTCATGAACCTCATGACGGAGGACTGGGAGGACAGCCGTGCGGCACATCGCAACACCCGTCATGCCTGCTATTTCTCCATGGAATTCCTCATGGGCAGAAGCATTTTCAACAATCTCCTCTGCCTTGGCATCTACGATGAAGTGGAAGCGGCAATGCAGGAACTGGGCACATCCCTCACCGAACTCGAATGCATCGAGGATGCGGCACTCGGCAACGGCGGTCTTGGCAGACTGGCTGCCTGCTTCCTCGACAGTGCGGCAACACTTGACCTGCCGCTGGACGGCTACGGCATCCGCTACAAGTACGGTCTGTTCAAGCAGAGCATTCTGGAGGGCTTCCAGAAAGAGGATGCCGATGACTGGACATGCTACGGCGATGCATGGTCGGTGCGCCGTGAGGAGGACACTGTAAGAGTTGTATTCAGCGATCAGGTAGTAAAGGCAGTCCCCTATGATATGCCGATTATCGGCTATGGTACAAAGAATATCGGCACACTGCGTCTGTGGCAGGCAGAGCCGGTGAAGCAGTTTGACTTCCATACATTCAATAACCAGAACTATCTCGAAGCGTGTGCAGAGCAGATCTATGCGGAGAATATCTCCCGCTGCCTGTATCCGAATGATGATACCGACGAGGGCAAGAAGCTCAGACTCAAGCAGCAGTATTTCTTCTGTTCTGCATCCCTGCAGGATCTGCTGAAGAAACACTGGGAAGACAATGAAACCATGGAGAACCTCCCCGATGGGATCGCTGTACAGCTGAACGACACGCATCCGGTCATCTCCATTCCGGAACTGATCCGTCTGCTGACGACAAAGTATCAGGTATCCTTCGAGGATGCCGCTGAGATGGCACGCAAGATCTTCCGCTACACCAACCACACCATCATGGCGGAGGCTTTGGAGAAGTGGAGATGTGATCTTGTTAAGGAGCTTCTCCCCGAAATTTACCAGATCATCGTCAGACTCCATGAAATGCTGATTGCGGAGCTTTACCAGAAGGACGCAGACAAGGCAGAAATCAAGAAGATGCGCATCATTCAGGACGGCATGATCCACATGGCGCATATGGCAATCTTCATGGGCAGCTTTGTCAACGGCGTTGCTGAGATCCACACACAGATTCTCAAGGATACTGCCCTTGCGGATTGGTACAAGTACTATCCGGAGCGTTTCTCCAACAAGACCAACGGCATCACACAGAGAAGATGGCTTGCCCTGTGCAACCGTGAGCTTTCCGCACTGCTGACAGAGCTGCTCGGCTCTGAAGACTGGGTAACAAACCTTGATCTTCTCAAGGAACTCGACAAGTATGCAGAGGATGCGGAAGTGATGAACCGCTTCATGGCGATCAAACAGGAGAAGAAGCGTCAGCTGGTGGACTGCATCCACACCCGTGAATGGCGGCGCAAGATCCACACCATCATCACACCGGACTATGTACCAGAAATCGACACAAACAGCGTATTTGACATCCAGATCAAGCGTCTGCATGAATACAAGCGTCAGCTCTTGGCGGCGTTCTCGATTCTGTATATCTATTATGGCATCAAGGACGGCTCTATCACCGATCTGCCGCCGGTGATATTCCTCTTCGGTGCAAAGGCAGCGCCCGGCTACCGCAGAGCAAAGGCAATTATCAAGTATATCAACGAAATTGCACAGATGATCGCAAAGGACAAGGAGGTCTGCGACAAGATCAAGGTATTCTTCGTATCTGATTATAATGTATCCTATGCAGAAAAGCTGGTAGCTGCGGCGGACATCTCCGAGCAGATCTCCACTGCCGGCACGGAGGCTTCCGGTACGGGCAATATGAAGCTCATGCTCAATGGTGCGGTAACACTGGGCACTTATGACGGTGCGAATGTCGAGATCGTGCAGGAGGCAGGCGAGGAGAACAACTATATCTTCGGCGCAAGAGTGGAAGAACTCAAGGAAATCGTGCCGGAATATGACAGCCGTGCGATTCTGGCAAAGGATGACAAAATCCGCAGAGTGGTGCAGACCCTCATGGACGGCACCTTCGATGACGGCGGCAGCGGCGATTTCAAGGAGCTTTACGACGCTCTGACCGAGGGCGCAAGCTGGCATGCACCGGATCACTACTATGTACTCGGCGACCTCGACAGCTATGTCAAGGCAAAGGTGCAGGCTCTCAAGGATTACAAAAACGACCGCATGGCATTTGCCAAGAAGCAGTGGCACAATATCTGCGGTGCGGGCAAGTTCAGCTCTGACAGAACCATCCGTGAATATGCACAGGAGATCTGGCAGATTGAACCGGTGGTATTTGAGGACTAAGTGATGAACAACAGAAAAATGATTGCGGCTTTCTGTGCTGCCGCACTTCTTGCAGGGCAGACTCTGTATCTGCCCGCGCCCATCCTGACGGAGAATCGGGTCTGCGCATATCTGGAAGACAACTACGGGCAGATCGGAAACGCCGTATTCTGGGAATACCGCAGTGAAATCGGCACGCTGACGATCTACGGCGAAGGCGCAGTCGATGAAATGTCGCAGTACCCGTGGGAAAATCTGGCAGAACCCGGACTCATGCAGATCGTCGTTGAAAATGGCGTGACCAATATCCCTGCCGGCATGTTCCAGGGGCTTGCCACGGTCACAGATGTGGAGATCGCAGATACCGTCACCTCCATCGGGGCAGATGCCTTCAACGGCTGCAGGAATCTCTCCTTTATTGAACTGCCGCTCTCACTCACAACGCTCTCCGGCACTGCATTTGACAACACCAATATCACCGAACTGTATCTCCCGTCAACGCTCCTCAGCATCACGGACAGCTATTTCTCCGGCTGTACGGAACTGCGTTCCATCGCCGGTCAGAGTGCCGGCTATTACGCTGACGGCGAGGCATTGTATACTGCCGACAAAACCGGACTCCTCTGGCACACAGAGGCAAGAACCAGCAACATTCTCATTCCCGAGGGCGTCACAGAGATCGGTGCAGGTGTGTTCCAGTATGACACCATCTCTCAGCTGAATCTTCCGGCATCCCTGACAACGGTCGGTGAAAACGCCTTTTTCAACTGTCAGGTGAATGAAGTCATCTTTGCCGGTACACAGTCACAGTGGGATGCGATTTCGATCATGAACGGCAACGGCGGTCTTACGAATGCACCCGTGACCTGTCTGACATCGGAACCGGAAGAAAATCCGTTGGATCAATACCTTGCCTACGGCACGGAGAACGGTCTGCCGTGGACGCTGACCCATGACGGCGTGCTGACCATCAGCCCGAACCAGAATGGCAGCGGCGAACTTCCCAATTACGAGATCAATGGATGTACCGCAACATGGGAATACTGCGAGATCCACTGGGGTGACCCTGCACCGCCATGGTCGGTATACCAGTATGACATTACCGCCATTGTGGTGGAAGAGGGTGTCAAAAAAATCGGCAGCAACGCATTTATGGGGCTTTACGGTCTGAAAAGTGTCAGCCTGCCCGCCTCCCTCCTCTACATCGGCGAACTGGCATTTTTCCAGTGCCGCTATCTCGAAACGGTTACGATCCCGCAGTATTCTGATCTGATGGAACTGGGGGATGAAGCGTTTTCTGCGACGATGTCCCTGCAATCCTTCACCATCCCCGAGGATGTAAGAACCATCGGCTACGAATGTTTTTACTGGAGTGCCCTGACAACTGTTCATATTCCGGCAAGTGTAAGTGCGATCGGCGAAAATGCCTTTGACAGCTGCGACAATCTGGAAAGCATCACGGTTGCGGAAAATAATCATTACTACACTTCCTACAACGGGGCACTGTACTCAAAGGATATGACCACGGTCTACCGCTATCCGCAGGCAGCGAAAACAAAGCTGATCATTGTGCCGGACGGCGTACAGACGATCGAGGGGAATGCCTTCAGCGACTGCATCCATGCAGTGAATATCTGGCTTCCGGACGGCATTACCGAAATCAAACGATACAGCTTCACGCACTGCGACAAGCTGACCTACATCCGTCTGCCGGAAACCCTGACAACGCTGGGACATGCCCCTTTTTATGAATGTACCAATCTTCACGCCATTTACCTTCCTGAAAGTCTGACAAGCATTGATTCCTACAATAAAAGCGCCCACCTTGCAGAAAAGGTATTCTACGCGGGATCACAGGCGCAGTGGGCACAGATCGAGGGCGTACCGGAAACGCCGGATTACGACCTGTACACGGATGCATCGTTCTGCGATTATTTCTCCTGCGACATCAATTCCGATTCCATGGTGGATGCCACGGAAGCTTCCCGGGTGCTTCAGTTTGCTGCTGCGGAAGGCAGCGGCTATGATCATGGCTTTGCCCATTACTGGATCTCCCAGGGCGTACTCCTCTCATCGGTTTCCAAGTACGGACAGTATGACAACAGCGTGCCACTGGACACGAACAATGACGGCAATGCGGATGCTGCAGATGCTGCAGTGATCCTGCAGTATACAGCTGCAACGGGTTCCGGCTACGAGGACGGCTTTCCCGCATTCCTCAGCGAACGAACATAAAGGAGATGTTCTTATGACAAACAACTATGATGTGATCATAGCCGGTGCCGGTGCGGCAGGGCTTTATGCGGCGATCAACTTGCCGTCCTCGGCAAAAATTCTCCTGCTGACCAAGCGTGAGCTGGGGCTTTGCAATACAGCCCTTGCGCAGGGCGGTATTGCCGGCGTGTATAATTCCCCCGAAGACCGCACCTCTCTGCATGAAAATGACACCTATATTGCAGGAGGCTTTCAGAACAACCCCGAGACCGTGCACATTCTGGTGGAAGAAGCGGCGCAGGACATCGAAAAGATCATCGAACTCGGCGTGGATTTCGACAAAAAGCCGGACGGCGACTATCACCGCACCCTCGAGGGCGGTCACAGCAGACGGCGCATTTTCCACCATAAGGATGCGACCGGTGCGGAAATCGCACGCAAGCTCCTTGCCCATGTGCAGACCCTCCCGAACGTGGAGATCTGTGAGCATACGCTTTTGTGCGATGTGAAGAAAACCGAAACGGGATTTTCCGCACTCACCCTCTGTGACGGTGCATACCGCACGGTAAACAGCCATTTCTTCATTATGGCAACGGGCGGCATCGGACGTGTGTATGAATTCACCACCAATTCCGCCATTGCAACCGGCGACGGCATCATGTTCGCCTATAACATGGGCGCCATGATCCGTGGGCTTTCCCTCATCCAGTTCCATCCGACTGCTTTCAACAACCGCCACACCCGGGAATGCTTCCTCATTTCCGAGGCAGTCCGTGGCGAGGGGGCATATCTGCTCAACTGCGACGGCGAGCGCTTCATGCAGCGCTATGACGACCGTCTGGAGCTTGCGCCCCGTGACGTGGTATCCAATGCCATCGTACTGGAAACAAGACGCACGGGATCCTCGGATTTTTATCTCGATATTTCCCACAAGGATGCGGATTTCATCAAAACCCGTTTCCCGATGATCTACCAGAATCTCCTCGAACAGGGCTACGACCTGACGAAGGACAGGGTGCCGATCTACCCCTGTCAGCACTATCTGATGGGCGGCATTCATGTGGACGCAAACGGCTGCACCAATGTGGAGGGGCTGTACGCTGCCGGCGAATGCTCCCACACGGGCGTGCACGGACACAACCGCCTTGCCAGCAATTCTCTGCTGGAAGCGCTGGTCTTCTCCAGACGTGCGGCGGCAGATATTGCAAAGCGGATTGCCGATGCGCCGGATTCTCATGCGCTCGTTCCGTTTGACATTGATCCCGATGCACAGCCTATTCCGCATGGCATCCGCACACAGCTGCGGCATATTCTGCAGGAGAGCTATTTTGTCATCCCGAACAAGGAGAAAACACACGAAAATTTCAGCAAGGTCTGTGCAATTCTCCGGGATCTGGAGGACGGCAATTATCTGATCGGCGCCGATTATGTAGAAGCCAGAGCGACCGCAACCATGGCATTCCTCATTCTCAATGAAGCCATGATCGAACAGAAAGGAGCATAAGCATGCAGTTATTACAGAGCTATATCGACAGCATCATCATCACCGCCCTTGAGGAGGACATCCACTATGTGGACGTGACCACCGATTACCTCCTCCCCGACGGACATACCAGCAGCGCCTACTACATCGCCAAGGCGGAGGGCGTGGTCTGCGGTCTGGACATTGCAAAGCGTGTCTTCGAGCTGGTCGGCGGCGGCGTGACCTTTGACGCAAAGCTGAAGGACGGCGACAAGGTGAAAAAGGGCGATATTATCGCAACGATGGAGGGCGACACCAAGACCCTGCTCAAGGGTGAGCGTACCGCACTGAACATCCTCCAGCATATGTCCGGCATTGCCACCGCAACCAACCACTGCGTGGAGCTGGTTGCCGGCACGAATGCAAAGATCACCGATACAAGAAAGACCCTGCCCGGACTGCGCAGACTTCAGAAATATGCAGTCATCGTGGGCGGCGGCAGAAATCACCGCTACAATCTCTCCGAGGGTGCAATGCTCAAGGACAATCACATTGATGTATACGGCGGCATTGTTCCGGCAGTAACAGCACTGCGTGAGAAGATCGGACATATGACCAAGATCGAGGTCGAGGTGCGAGATCTGGACGAGCTGCAGCAGGCACTCTCCGTGAACTGCGAGCTGATCATGCTCGACAACATGAGCTGCGAGGATATGACAAAGGCTGTTGAGATCACCGCAGGCAGAGCACTGCTGGAGGCATCGGGCAATGTGACGGAGGAAAATATCGCAGAGATCGCAAAGACCGGCGTGGATATCATCTCCCTCGGTGCGCTGACGCATTCGGTACAGTGCTTCGATATTTCCATGCGATTTGCGCGGAATCCGCGCTGATGTTACGCACGGGTGAGCATTCCGACTTGGACCCCCCCTTCCTGCGACGAGGGCAGGTATAACGCCATCCCCTTGCAGGCAGAGGGAATGGCGATTGAGAATATAAGGAGTATACATATGAAATTGCGAAATACAGGAATTTTTATGGCGATGCTGTTCTGTGCGGCATGCCTGACGGGCTGCGGCGGCGGCAACGATTCCGATGCGCTGGATTCCTACACACAGGCAGTCAATTCCATCAAGGAACAGGAAACGGAGGCTGCACAGGAAACGACTGAAATGACGCCGGGCAAGCATCATATCGTCATCGAAAGTGCGGAGGTTTCCCTCGCCGACCTGAAAGCGCAGGATTATACCGTGCCGATCATGGTGACGCTGGACAAGAACGCCGGCATTATCTACAGCGAATGGGGTGCATGGGTGGATGAACGCTGCACCTTTACCGCCGACAATCAGGTAATGGGACTTGCGTTCCAGACCTATTATTCCATCAATGAAGAGAAGAATTTCATCTGGACGGCATGGGCTTCCGCAGGTACGGAGAATGCCTACTCCGGCTGGATGATCCTGCTCAACATCGTCCTTCCCGAGGACGCCGCACCGGGCGATACCTACACCATCACCTATGCGGATATGTCCCTTGCGGACAAGCCCCATATCTGGAAGAGCAGCAGTGCGGACTGGGCAGAAAACGGCGATGTGACTTGGAAGAACGGTGTGATTACGGTTACAGAATAAACGAATCGAAGCGGGCGGCATATGATGCTGCCCGCTGTTTTTATCATTGGGTGCTTTTGATAGACAGCCCTAAGCAGCCCTTGCCAGATTGAAAGTGCAGGGCAAATGGGAGTTCCCTCTCGCAGAATCGACAGAATCCGGCAGGATGTAACGGACCTGCTTCGTAACAATTGCCATATTTTCGGCGAAACCTTGCATTTTCAAAAAGTTTGTGGTATACTGTAAAATGCAAAAGAAGTATGATGAAACGGCAGAATGCCAAAAGGACGGAGAGCTTATGATTAGAGAAAATTTGAGAAACGTAGCCATTATTGCCCACGTTGACCACGGCAAGACCACCCTTGTTGACGAAATGCTCAAGCAGGGCGGCGTTTTCCGTGAAAACCAGAACGTTGCCGACCGTGTCATGGACTCCAATGACATCGAACGGGAAAGAGGCATCACCATCCTCGCAAAAAACACTGCGGTGCAGTACAAGGATATCAAAATCAACATCATTGACACCCCCGGACATGCCGATTTCGGCGGCGAGGTGGAGCGTGTCCTGAGCATGGTGGACGGCGTACTCCTGCTTGTGGATGCCGCAGAGGGCCCCATGCCCCAGACACGTTTTGTGCTGTCCAAGGCACTCGAAATGGGACACAAGATCATCATCGTGGTCAATAAGATCGACCGCCCCGATGCACGTCTCGATGAGATCGGTGACGAGGTACTCGAGCTGCTGCTCGACCTCGATGCGGACGAAGAACAGCTGGAAAGCCCCATCCTCTTCTGCTCCGGCAGAGCGGGTACCGCTTCCCTGAGCCAGTACGAAGAGGGCAAGGATCTGCTGCCCCTCTTTGAAACGATCGTGAACTATATTGAGCCGCCGCAGGGCGAACCCGACGAGCCGCTGCAGATGCTCGTCTCCTCCATTGATTACAACGAATATGTCGGCAGAATCGCCATCGGACGCATCCAGCGCGGCTCTATTCAGGTGAACCAGCCCGTTGTGGTATGTAATGCAAACTCCGACAAGAGCCCGAAGCCTGCCAGAATCGTGACGCTTGCTGAAATGCAGGGTCTTGGTCAGGTGAATGTGGAGCAGTCCACCGTGGGCGATATCGTCTGCATCAGCGGTATTGCGGATATCACCATCGGTGATACCATCTGTGCGCACGACAACCCCGAGCCGCTGCCCTTCACCCACATCAGCGAACCGACCATGGAGATGACCTTCTCCGTCAACGA
>JAZPZJ010000015.1:0-4704 GCA_045544635.1 Oscillospiraceae bacterium | reverse complement strand
AGCTCGCAAAAAAGTAACTGAAAGTCCTGCATTGCAGGGCTGAGGCTCTCAAAAAAGTCCCGTCCAGCCAGTGCGCCTTTGTGACTACCGACTCACATCTTGTGTCGGCATACCCACTCACCTCGACAGCATCCTGACTCGGTTCGGGGCAACGGCTGGACTAGTTTTTTATTCTTAGTTGCGCCAGCCGACTTAAATCCTGCGTCGGCATACCCCTCGCATCGAGCAGCATCCTGCCTCTGCTCAGGGCATTCGGCGCATGTAGGGCGACTCCCCACGGGGTGGGGAGATGTCGAGCGAAGCGAGACAGAGGGGACGGTACCTGTGAGGTGCGAAGCCCCCTACAACCCCCAGTATATAGCCCAAAAGCGCTCCGCAGGAGGGTGGGGTAGGGTGCGGCAGCACCCTACCCTTTTCCCCTCCCCTTTGGGGAGGGGGTCAGGGGCACCCGTAGGGCGTGCGTAAGCTGTGGGGCAAATTTAAGGGAAAGTATACTTTTCGACAAGCTGAAGCCAACCCATTTCGGGTTGGCTTCTTTCTTGTTTAATAGGAATAAACCGACGTGATCCCCAGATATTCCTCCAGTGTCAGTCCGCTGCTGTAGACCGCCGTTGCCGTATCCACACCCAGATAGCGGATATGCCACGGCTCGTATTTGTAGCCCGTGATGTGCTCCTTGCCCTTTGGGTAGCGGATGATGAACCCGTACTCGTGCGCATGCGCCGCAAGCCATGCCGCTTCCGGTGTATTCGCAAAGCTGTCCGTGATCGTGTTCACGTCGATCGCAAGCCCCGTCTGGTGCTCGGAATGTCCAGGCCTTGCCGAGAACGTATCCGCCTTTTCCTGCCCGTAGATGCCGACATAGTTGTTGTAGATCCGGCTCTGGTAGCTGTAGGAACGGAATCCCGAGGAGAGATAGATGTTCAGTCCCTCCGCAGCTGCAGCCTGCTTCAGCTTGTCGAACTGCGCTTTGCAGGTCGGGTCAAGCCCGGGATTGTAGTCGGACGGCAGTGCATAGGTCTTGTTGGCGATCAGAATGCCCCCGATATAGGTCAGACCAGCCGATGGCTGCACGGGTTCCTGCGGCTGCGGTGCAGGCTCCGGTGTGGGTTCGGTTGGCGGCGGGTCCGTGGGCGGTTCAGTTGGCGGCGGTTCGGTGACTGTGACCTGCACATCCGCATACACATCCTGATTTCCTGCACATACGACTGTGATGATACAGTTTCCTACCGCATGCGCCGTAATATTGCCCTTCTGATCGACGGAAGCAATGGTTTCGTCCGAGCTGAACCAGATCTCGGATTTATCCGCCGTGTTTTCGGGAAGGATCGTTACGATGGGCATTTTATGCTCGCCCACATGCAGCTCGATCTCGTAGAATGTCAGTGTGATGGATTCCGCTTTGATCGCCTCCGTTGTGGTCGTGGTTTCGGTGGTGGTGGTCGTTGTGGTCGTCTCCGTTGTGGTCGTCGTCGTCACTGCAGTCGTTGTCTGCGGCACTGCGGTGGTCGTCTCATTCATAGATATGCTCGCAGTGCCCGTCGCAGTACTGACGGCAGTTTCCAGCGGCTGGGATTCCGGATACTCCTCACCGCTGCGGTGCATGAAATAGATCCCGCCCAGCAATCCGCCCAGCAGCAGAACGCACAGGAGGATCATTCCGGCAATCCTGACTTTTTTATGTTGCTTCAGCAATATGCGCACCCTCTTTCTGATTCCAGTATTGCCTGAAATTTCCGTCGCTTGCAGGAAACTTCAGATTTCCGGAATTCTGACAGGGATCGACAAATTCCGGGAAAGAAAGCGGCGGAAAACCGCCGCTTTCTGGATATTTCGGATTAGAGATTGAACATGATGTTGTTCATGATGCTCTCGAGCTTCTCCTGGCTGCCGCTGGTGAGGGAATCGGTTACCTCGCCCTTCTCCAGTGCATAAGCCTCGAGATCTGCCAGAGTTGCCTTGCCGCTGATGATGTCTGCACCGATGCCGGTGTTCCAGCTTGCATAACGGTCAGCTACGAACTGATCGAGTCTGCCGTCGGAGATCATCTTGTCCGCAATGCGCAGACCCAGTGCGAAGGTATCCATACCTGCGATGTAGGACAGGAAGATGTCCTCCATGGTGTAGGAGCCACGTCTGGTCTTTGCGTCGAAGTTCAGACCGCCGTTGGTGAAGCCGCCAGCCTTGAGTACTTCATACATGCACAGTGCAGCCTCGTATACATTGGTCGGGAACTGGTCAGTATCCCAGCCGAGCAGGGTATCGCCCTGGTTTGCGTCGATGGAACCGAACATGCCGTTTACTCTTGCCACTCTCAGCTCATGCTGGAAGGTGTGCTGTGCCAGAGTTGCGTGGTTTGCTTCGATGTTCAGCTTGAAATCGTCAGCGAGACCATACTTGTTCAGGAAACCGATCACGGTTGCGGAATCGAAGTCATACTGATGCTTTGTCGGCTCCTTGGGCTTGGGTTCTACATAGAAATCGCCGGTGAAGCCGATGCTTCTGCCGTAGTCCACAGCCAGACGCATCAGGCGAGCCATGTTGTCCAGCTCCAGACCCATGTCGGTGTTCAGCAGGGTTTCATAGCCCTCTCTGCCGCCCCAGAATACATAGCCCTGACCGCCCATTGCAACGGTTGCTTCCAGTGCCTTCTTGATCTGTGCAGCTGCAAATGCGAATACGTCAGCGGACGGGGATGTACCTGCACCGTGCATGTATCTCGGATGATCGAAGCACTTTGCAGTACCCCAGAGGAGCTTCTTGGAAGGATCAGCCTTCATCTTCTCTTCCACATAAGCTACGATCTCGTCAAACTTCTCGTTGGTCTCTGCCAGAGAGCCGAACTCCGGAGAGAGGTCACGGTCATGCCAGCAGAAATAGTCGATCGACAGCTTGTCCATGATCTCGAATGCACAATCCACCTTAGCCTTTGCCTTTGCCATCGGGTCTGTTTCGCCCCAGCTCTTGTCGGTTGTGCCGCAGCCGAACATGTCCGTACCGTCGCCGCCCATGGTATGCCACCAGGACAGAGCAAACTTCAGGTGCTCCTTCATGGTCTTACCTGCAATCACTTCATCCGGATTGTAGTACTTGAATGCCAGCGGATTGGTGGATGCCTTACCCTCATAAGGAATCTTGCCGATGTTCTTGAAAAATTCGCTCATAACGAACCTCCTGAAAATATTTTTTCTTTTATTTTTGAATTGGAAAAACTCCAATCTTTCCCATGATTGATGGCGGTGGAAAAGCGGGACTGCGTCCCGTGCTCGCCTTTCTGAAGCTTCGCTTCAGAAATTCCCAAAAGAATTGAAAAAACTCCATTCTTTCTCGTAATTTAAGCCAGTCCGATCTCCTGATTGGAAATATCAAAATACTCTTCGAGAATGGCAATGTAGTAGCGGAAACATACCTTTCCGTTGCAGTACAGGACATCGCCTTCTTCAGGGATACCGAGCTTTGCAAGGTCGGAATCTGTAAGTGTCGAGAACTGTACAGTTTTGTAATCGGTGATTGTAATGCCAAGATACGCAAGGGAATCCTCATCAAGATTGCTGAGCAGTACCTCTTCTTTTGAGATTCCAAGTTCTTCCTGATCTGCAGGAGAGAGCGTTACAGTGAGTGTCTGGTACTCAGCGCCGCCAAGCTGGAGGGACTGACCATCATTATAGGTAACATGGTAAGCCGTTCTGCCAAGCAGCTCCATCTGTGTGTCGCTGAGTGTCACTTCGATATTATCAGAAATAGTGTTCAGATGCTTTGTGATATCACTGCGCTTTTCGGTTTGCCATACAATTGTGGTTTCTTCCTGCATGGGACGGGTGACCATCACAGAACGGCTCAGCCCCTTGATCTGGAAGAGCACCATATCATAGTCTTTGTCGAGCTGGTTGGTTTCAATGGAAACGGTTGTGCTGCCGTTGGAACTGTCCATGGTATCCACCACCTCATAACGATAGATGCCGGAAGGGGAGACACCTGATTCCACAACCGTGGAGACTGTGGAGGGCGCAAACAGCGAGGTCAGCAGGAAGTAGGCGAGCGATCCAAGCAGGTACATCAGAAGATAGATGGTACCGAAGGCGGTTTTTGGGGTTTCGCCAAGTCCTGAGAAGAAAAATGCAATCAGTGCTACAACGAGCATGGGAATCAGAACTTCCCACTGCCCGAAATAAAAGAGCACTGCCGGCAGGAGTGCCGGAAGCATCACAAGACTTGTAATGATCGTGAGCAGCTGCTTACGCGTGTACATAAGCAGTACAACAGCGATGACGGAGACTGCTGAGAGCAGCAGACATACAGTGACCGGCTCCCGAACAACCATCTCATAGAAAATGGAAAGATAGGAGAGCATAACGATCAGTATACAATATAAGGGACTGAGAAGCGAAACTGCACGCTTTGTCCAGCGATTTGCAAAAAATTGACTCATTCTCTTTTCATCTGCCATGCAAGGCAGTCCTTTCTCAATTGGTGAACAGATGTACTGTCATTAATATGTACAAAGTTATTATATCATTTTTTGAAAGAAAAGACAAGTGGTTTCTGAAAATCTTTTTAGGATTTTGCAATTTTTTTCAAAATGGGTAGAAAACGACCTTAGTCTGTCGGATTCTTGCTTGACAAGGCGGGGAATGTGTGTTATAATATTTCCAAATCTAAAACTGGAAATCAGGCGGCAGTCAGCGCCAATTGTCCCTTAGCAGG
>JAZPZJ010000014.1:0-33615 GCA_045544635.1 Oscillospiraceae bacterium | reverse complement strand
GGGGAGGCATTCCTGCACGATGCTTTGTGCACCGGGGGAAGTCCGGACGTTCCGCAGGCTTGTCCCCGCCGCATGCGGCGGCGGGGCGCCCCCCTCTTGCAAAATATCAGATGATGGGGTATAATAGATACGGAAAGATTTTCAAACAGAAAGGAACCATCGTTATGCAGCATCTACTGCGTTTTCTCAAGCCCTACCGCAAGGAACTCGTCCTCGGACCCTTTTTTAAGCTGCTCGAAGCCATTTTTGAGCTGATCGTCCCCGTCGTGATGGCAAAGATCATCGACAACGGCATCGCCCGTGGGGACGCCGCCTATGTCGGCAGAATGTGCGGACTCATCGTGCTGCTGGGCGTATGCGGTCTCGGCTTTGCCCTGACCTGCCAGTATTTTGCCGCAAAATGCGCATTCGGCTTCGGTACCGACCTGCGTGCGGCAGTCTACCGCCACATCAACACCCTCTCCCATACCGAGCTTGACCGCTTCGGCACGGGTACCCTCATCAACCGTATCACCACCGATGTCAACGCCGCACAGACGGGCGTGAATATGTTCATCCGCCTTGCCGTGCGTGCCCCCTTCCTCATCATCGGCGCCATCGTCATGGCGCTCCTGATCGATGTGAAGCTTTCACTGATCTTCCTCGTGATCGCACCCATTGTCGGCGTGCTGCTGTGGCTTGTCATGACAAAGACCGTCCCGATGTACAGCCGCAACCAGAAAAAGCTTGACGCCATCGCACGCAGAACCGGCGAGACCCTCGACGGCATGCGTGTCATTCGTGCATTCAGCCGCCAGAAGCAGGAAAAACAGGCATTTGCGGACGAATGCGCCGACCTCGAAGCGAGCATGCTGCAGGTGGGCAGGATCTCTGCCATCCTCAACCCCCTCACGTTCATGATCCTCAACCTCGGCATTGTTGCTGTCCTCTGGTGCGGCGGCTTGCAGATCGACACCGGACACCTCACACAGGGCGACCTGACGGCGTTTGCGAACTACATGAACCAGATCCTCCTTGCCATGGTCGTGATGGCGAACCTCATTGTCATTCTCACCAAGGGACAGGCGTCCGCCGTGCGTGTACACGAAGTCCTCTCCATGCCGACCTCGATGCAGGAGGGAACTGCGCAGCCGCAGACCGATGCGCAGGATGCCATTGTCTTTGACCATGTGGATTTTGCCTATCACGGAGCCGGTGACAATTCTCTGGACGACATCAGCTTCACGCTGAAAAAAGGGCAGACCCTCGGCATTATCGGCGGTACGGGCAGCGGTAAATCC
The DNA here is from genome assembly GCA_045544635.1 of Oscillospiraceae bacterium. Lineage (GTDB taxonomy): Bacteria > Bacillota > Clostridia > Oscillospirales > Ruminococcaceae > UBA3855. Next base: position 32,335 of record JAZPZJ010000014.1, on the reverse strand, counting down.
ACCCTTGCCGGACTCATCCCACGCTACTACGACGCCACCGGGGGCGAGGTGCGTGTTTTCGGCAAGCCCGTCCGGGAATACGACCTGCAGGCATTGCGCACCCAGATCGGCATGGTGCCGCAGAAAGCCGTCCTCTTCACGGGAACGATCGCAGAAAACCTGCGCTGGGCGGATGCGGACGCAGACGACGCACAGCTGCAGGAAGCGCTGGAAATTGCACAGGCAGCGGAGTTTGTGGAAAAACTCCAGTACGGCACAGGCACCCATCTCATGCAGGGCGGACGCAATCTTTCCGGCGGACAGAAGCAGCGCCTGACGATCGCAAGAGCGCTCTGCGGCAAGCCCCCGATCCTCATTCTCGACGACAGCATGAGTGCGCTCGACTACGCCACGGATCTGGCGCTGCGCACGGCACTGCGGGAGCGCTGCGCCGACATGACGATCATCATGATCTCCCAGCGTGCAACCTCCCTGATGGATGCCGACCTCATTCTCGTTATGGACGACGGCAGATGCGTCGGACAGGGAACGCACGCAGAGCTTCTCGAAAATTGCGAGGTTTATCGGGATATTTACAATACACAGAACCAGTAAAGGAGGGGCAGTATGAAACAAACCATATTCCGGATTCTCACCTATTGCAAGCCATACCGGCGTTATCTCGTGCTTACGATCCTGTGCACCCTCATCGGCGTCAGCCTGTCGCTCCTCGTTCCGATCCTCATCGGTGAAGCCGTGGACTGCGCCGTGGGCAGGGGAGAAGTGGATGTTACAGGACTGCTCCGGATCGCCGCCGTCCTTGCCGCCGTCGTCCTTGTCAGCGGCGTGTTCCAGTGGCTCTCGGGGCTGCTGATCAACCGCCTTGCGTTCGGAACCATCCGTGACCTGCGCACCGAGCTGACCGCAAAGCTCATGGATGTGCCGCTGCGCTACACCGACAGCCAGACCCGAGGCGATATGATCGCCCGTGTCATCTCCGATATCGAGATCATCTCCGATGGTCTCCTGCAGGGCTTCGCACAGCTCTTTTCCGGCGTTGTCACCATCATTGGCACGCTCCTGTTCATGCTGACAATGAACGTGAAAATTACCCTGATCGTCGTGCTCATGACCCCGATCTCGTTCTTTGTTGCCGCAAAGATCACCGCACTCTCCCACAGTTCCTTCCAGCGCCAGTCGGCTTTGCGAGGGGAAATGGGCGCACTTGCGGAGGAAATGATGCACGGACAGAAGATCGTCAAGGCGTTCGCCTACGAAGAACGTGCCGAAGCACGCTTCGAGCAGCTCAACAAGGAACTCGGTGAAGCCGGCGTCAGAGCGACCTTCTTTTCCTCAATGAGCAACCCCTCCACACGCTTTGTCAACGGTCTGATCTATGCCGCTGTCGGTACAGTCGGCGCACTCGGTACCATCGGCGTGCTTCCGTGGGTGGGTGCCATGAGCGTCGGTCGACTCGCAAGCTTCCTCTCCTACGCCAACCAGTACACCAAACCCTTCAATGAGATCTCCGGCGTGGTCGCAGAGCTGCAGAATGCGATCTCCTGCGCCCAGCGTGTATTTGCCGTCCTCGATACCCCCTCCGAGCCGGATGACAGCCGTCTGGAAACCCTCACCGACTGCGAGGGTACGCTGGAATTCCGTGATGTGCATTTTTCCTATGTGCCGGAAAAACCCCTCATTCAGGGATTTTCCACCAAAGCCGAAGCAGGACAGCGCATTGCCATCGTGGGACCGACCGGCTGCGGCAAATCGACCATCATCAATCTCCTCCTGCGCTTCTACGAGGTGGAAAGCGGCGGCATCACCCTTGACGGCAAGCCCACCACCGCCCTGACGAGGGACAGCCTGCGCAGCCAGTTCGGCATGGTGCTGCAGGAAACATGGATCTTCACGGGCACAGTAGCGGAGAATATCGCCTACGGCAAGCCCGATGCCACCCGTGCCGAGATCGAAGCCGCCGCCAGGGCAGCCTACGCCCACGGATTCATCAAGCGACTGCCGAACGGCTATGATACGTTGATCTCCGATGGCAGCGGACTCTCGCAGGGACAGAAACAGCTGCTCTGCATCGCCCGTATCATGCTGACCAGCCCCCCGATGCTGATCCTGGACGAAGCCACCAGCAGCATCGACATCCGCACAGAACAGCGCATCCAGCGTGCATTCGAAAAGCTCATGCAGGGGAGAACGAGCTTCATTATCGCCCATCGCCTCTCCACCATCCGCAGTGCCGACCGCATCCTTGTCATGCGTGACGGCAATATCATCGAGCAGGGCAGCCACGAAGCCCTCATGGCGCAGGGCGGCTTCTATGCCGACCTCTACCGCAGCCAGTTTGCGCAGTAACAGCAACCCAAAGGGACGCACACAGTGCCGTCCCTCTTTTTTTACCCGCCCACTGCCGAAGAACTGCCCCCACAAAGCCGCATTTTGAAAACAGCCTGCAAATTTTCCCCAAAACCCTTGCATTCCCCCGAGAATTGTGCTATAATATAGGTTGAATGTAATTTTTCACCATCCCACAGCCAAAAAGAGGAGAATTTCACCATGGAAAATACCCTGTTCCCCATCAGAATGGAAATGCACATCGCTTTCGCACTCATTGGTCTGCTGATCTTCGGGCTGCAGTTCATCCGTACCCGAAAAAAATATTACCTCGTTCTCGCCATTGCCTTCCCGTGCTCCCTCCTCCCGTATCTCTGGGAGCAGAACACCACGTTCTTCTACCTCCTCGGCATCGGCGAAGCCATCGCCCTCATCGGCGCACTGATCCTCGCCAAAACCGTTGACCGGGATCCCCCCGAGCCGGAGGAAGCCGCCGAAACACCTGCGGAAACAGAGGCAGAAGCGCCAGCGGAGCTTCCCGCCCCCACTGAGGAAGAAAATGCCGCAGCATCCGTACCGGAGGCGCAGGAATGAGAAAGATCGTACTGCCCGACTGGGATACTGTTTCTGCCGATGATGTGGGATTTTCCGTGTTTTCCAAATACGGACAGGTGCACTGCGTCGGTCCCACCGCCCCCGAGGAAGCCGCTGCGAAGATCGGTGATGCCGAGATCGTCCTGTGCAATAAGACCCCCATCACCCGTGCAGTGATCGAGCAATGCCCGAATCTGCGCTATATCGGCTTATTTGCCACAGGCTACAATAACATTGACCTCGAAGCAGCCACAGAGCATGGCATCGTTGTGTCGAATGCAGGCGAATATTCCACACAGGCGGTCGTGCAGCATACCTTTGCGCTGCTCCTGAGCCTTGCCGGAAATCTCATTGCCTATGACCATTCCGTCCGTGAGGGCGCTTGGATGGAGAGTCCCACCTTTTCGTGGTTCCCCCATCCCGTCCATGAGCTTTGGGGCAAGACCATCGCCGTGATCGGCTACGGCAGCATCGGCAGAGCGGTCGCAAAGGTCGCAGATGCCTTCGGAATGCAGGTCATTGTCTCCACCCGCAGCACACCGCAGAACTGCCCGTTCCCCGTGGTTTCCATGGAGGAAGCCTTCCGCAGTGCGGATGTGCTCACTATCCACTGCCCCCTGAATCCGCAGACAGCGCATCTGGTGCGCCGTGAGACCCTTGCATGGATGAAGCCCACCGCTTTTCTGATCAATACCGCAAGGGGCGGCATCGTGCAGGAAGCGGATCTGGCAGATGCCCTCAATCACGGCAGACTTGCCGGTGCAGGACTCGATGTCCTCGACAAGGAACCCATGTCGCCGGATACACCGCTGCGCCATGCGAAAAACTGCCTGATCACGCCCCATATTGCATGGTCCCCCTTAGAAACCAGACAGCGCCTGATCGGGATCGTCGCAGACAATCTCGAGGGCTTTTTGAACGGAACACCAAAAAACCAGGTGAATCAATAAATCGCAGGAGAAACGATGCAGTATCGCCGCTCCTACAGCAGGGTGAAGGGGAGAAGCTCCCCGCAAAACGCCCTTATCAAAGTGAAAGAGGAATAGGATTATGGTAGACTTCTCCCAGAAAAAAAGAATCGTCATCAAACTCGGCACCTCCACGCTTGCCCATAAAACCGGCAAGCTCAACATCCGCCGCATGCACAACCTCACCAGAGTCCTTGCAGACCTGCAGAACTCCGGTCACGAGCTGATCCTCGTGTCCTCCGGTGCGGTCGGTCTCGGCGTCGGCAAGCTTAATCTCAAGGAACGCCCGAAAACCACCCCCGGCAAGCAGGCTGCCGCCGCTGTCGGACAGTGTGAGCTGATGCATATTTATGACGAAATGTTCTCGAAATACAGCGTCACCGTGGCGCAGATCCTGCTGACGAAAACCATCATCAGCAGCCCCGAGCGTGTGGACAATGTCCGCAATGCCATTGACGAACTCACCGCCATGAGCGTGATCCCGATCGTGAATGAAAACGATACCGTTGCCATCGACGAGCTGGAACTGGAGATCGGTGAGAATGATTCGCTTTCCGCAGTCGTGGCAAGCATCGCCGGTGCGGATCTTTTGATCATTCTGTCGGATATCGACGGTCTCTACTCCGAGGATCCGCATAAAAATCCCGATGCGAAGATCATCCCCGTTGTTGAGTGCATCGACGCACACATCGAGGAGATCGCAGGCGGTGCCGGCACCAGCCTCGGCACGGGCGGCATGGCAACCAAGATCAACGCTGCCAAGATCGCTACCACCGCCGGTGTGGATATGATCATCATGAACGGCAAAAACCCCGAGGATCTCTACCGCCTGTTCGACGGCGCACCCCTCGGTACCTATTTCCCCGCAAGCCGATAATTCAACATAGGAGGACTCTACCATGACTTACATGCAAACCCTCGGTCAGCGTGCAAAAGCCGCTGCTCCCGCTGCCGCAAAGGCAGGCACCACCCTCAAGAATCAGGCGCTCACTGCCGTTTCTGAAGCGCTCCTTGCCAATGCCGAGCGCATTATTGCCGAAAATGCAAAGGATCTGGAAAACGCAGTGCAGAACAACATGACTGCAGCCATGCAGGACAGACTGCGCCTTGACAGGGGCAGAATCGAAGCGATCGCCAATGCGGTCTGCAAGCTCATCGCCCTCGAGGATCCGATCGGCGCAGAGCTTGGCGGCTGGGTACGTCCGAATGGTCTGCGCATCCGTCAGGTGCGTGTGCCCCTCGGCGTGATCGGCATCATCTTTGAGTCCCGTCCGAATGTCACTGTGGACGCTGCAGTTCTTTGCCTCAAGGCAGGCAATGCGGTCATCCTCCGTGGCGGCAAGGAGGCAATTCATTCGAATACCTGCCTCGTGTCCGTGATGCGGGAAGCGCTCGAAAGCGTCGGACTTCCGGCGGATCTTGTGCAGCTCGTGGAAAAGACCGACCGTGAGACCGCCGCAGAAATGATGCAGCTCAACGGCTACCTCGATGTCCTCATTCCCCGAGGCGGCGCAGGACTCATTCAGGCAGTCGTGAAGCAGGCGACCGTCCCCGTGATCGAAACCGGTGCTGGCAACTGCCATGTGTATGTGGATGCTTCCGCCAATCTCGAAATGGCTGTGAAGATCGCAGATAATGCGAAAACACAGCGTCCCTCCGTCTGCAATGCGATCGAAACCCTGCTCGTCCATAAGGACATCGCTCCCGCATTCCTGCCCCATATCAGGACAGCGTTCGCAGCACACAATGTCGAGATCCACGGCTGTGAAACAACACAGCGCATCCTCGGTGCGTGCGTCATCCCTGCCAGCGAGGAGGATTATGCGACGGAGTATCTGGATTATAAAATTGCCATCCGTGTGGTCGATTCTGTGGAAGAAGCCGTGGAACATATCCGCAAGTACAGCACCCGCCACTCCGAATGCATCGTCACCGAGTCGATGGCGAATGCGGATTATTTCCAGAACAGCGTGGATTCTGCCGCAGTCTATGTCAATGCGTCCACCCGGTTCACCGATGGTGAGGAGTTCGGCTTCGGTGCGGAGATCGGCATTTCCACCCAGAAGCTACATGCAAGAGGTCCGATGGGCCTGCAGGCATTGACCACCATCCAGTACCGCATCGTCGGCACCGGACAGGTGCGCTGAGTTACCCGTCCTGTGCAGAATCCCCGTTGAAAGTTGTGATTTTCCAAAACGATTGAGTGGAGAACGATATGAAGTCAAACGATATTGATGCACTGCTGAGCGGGCTTCTCGGCAGTCCGGAAAGCAGCAAAAAACAGGCAGCACCGCCGCCTGCGCCTGCACCGGCACCGCCCAAGCCCTCTGCAGCCAGTGAAAGTGCACGCCGCCGTGTCGAAGAGATCATGCGCAGCGTGGAACTCGAAAACAGCCGCCGCCGTGAAGCGGCACCCCCTGCGCCGAAGCCCCAGCCCATCCCGAAACGGGAGCCGGTTGTCGTGCCGCCGCCGATCAGCCATTTTTCCGAGGAGCCATCCCAGAATCCTGCTGTCCGCATGCGTGACAGACTCGATGAGATCTCCCTCCCCATGATCGACACCGAGCGCAAGCCCACACAGATCATCCCTCCGAAGCCCAAGGAGGAGCCGAAACCGAAGAAGAAAAAGAAGAAGCCGGCATCCGCCCCCAAGGCAAAGCCTGCCGAAATCCCGCAGTCTTCGGATATTCCGGCACCGCCCACGCCCCCGAAGCGGAAGATCCCCCATATCGAAATTCCCGACGAGCTGCCGCCCGATATCCCGAGAATCCTGCCGCAGGAACCTGTGCAGGAGCCGGTCGCAGTCCCCGTACCGGAGCCAATTCCGGCACCCGTTCCGGAACCTGTGCAGGAGCCGGAACCCCAGCCCGAGATCGTGCAGGAAGCCCCCAAGGAGGATCCTGCAGAGCTGCGCCGTCGGAAGATCGAAGCCGCCAAAAAGGCGATCCGTCTGGCACAGGAAGCACAGGCAGCCAAGGAAGCTGCTGCCGAGCCGGTCAATCCGGAGCCGCCGCAGCCTGCCGTACCCGAGATCACGCCCGAACCGGAACGGCCCGAATACGATGAGCGTGAGCAGGAGATCCTGCGAAAGGCGCAGAATATCCGTGACCAGATCCGTCAGGCAATGGAGGAAATTCAGGCGGTCCCCGAGCCGGAGATGCTTGCAGAAGCAGAACCGGAACCGGAAATCCCCGAAACACCGGAAGAACCCGAGCCTGTAGCAGAGGAAGTACCTGTCGAGGAAGCGCCGAAGAAGCGCTTTGGCGGTCTGTTCCGCCGCAAGGAAAAGCCGGCAGAGCCGGAAATTCTCGAAGAACCGGAAGTCTCCGCTGAGCCGGAAGTCTCCGCCGAACCGGAAATTCTCGAAGAGCCGGAAGTCTCCGCTGAGTCGGAAATCTCCGCCGAACCGGAAATCTCTGCTGAGCCGGAAGTCTCCGCCGAACCGGAAGTCTCTGCTGAGCCGGAAGTCTCCGCTGAACCGGAAGGAACGCCCAAAGCCCCGAGACTTCGCCATCTGAGCGAGCCTGTCGAGCCGCAGCGAAGCGGTCTCTTTGGCGCATTCAGCCGTAAAAAAAAACAAAATTTAAGTGAAATACCGGATGATACGGACGCAGATCTGCTTTTGCAGGAAACACAGGAAACACAGGAAGCGCAGGAATCCGAGGAACTTGAGGAACTCCTTGCGCAGACCGAAACGATGAATGCGGCTCCAGACGATACACCACCTGAGCCGCCGTCCGAAATCATCCCGCCGGAGGAACCCTCCATCCATGTTTCACTCCCCGGTGAAACGGAACCGAAACGCAAGGGCAGCCGACTTTCCAAGGCACTGCGTGCCGCCCTCGATGAGGATGTGCAGGCGCTTGCCGATGTCAAGGCGGAACCCGTTCCCGAAGAAAGCGAAATTGACGTCGCACTGGGAAAATCCCGCTACCGCCGTCGCCGTACCTATTTTACGGTGGGCATTCTCTGTTCGCTCTTTGCCGTGATCGGCATTGCCGCATGCGTGGTGCAGGGCATCCGCGCCGCACGGGATTTCATCGACAGCACATCCCTGAGCCGTCAGCTCGAAAACGTGCTCTATCCTGCGGCAGTCGTTGACCTGCCCGCCTTTGAGGAGCCTGCACAGGCAGCCCCCGAAACGCTCCTCTCCGCAGCCGTGATCGACATTCTCATGTACGACGATCTGTCGAAATACCCCGAAGCGTTCGATATGCTCTCCATTCCTGCGCAGGACGTGCGCAGCCGTGCGGCAGGTATGTTCGGCATCGACATCGCACAGGAGCCGGAAACGCTCATGGCAGCAGGTGAGCTGTTCTTTCTTGATGAAAGCACCGGCTGCTACAATGTCCCCGCATCCCCCGTCATTTTCTCCTATGCCCCGGATGTCAGAGAGATCCGCCGCGCAGGGGAAGCGCAGTATACCGTTACGGTGAACTACCGCAGCGACATGGCGCAGTGGCAGGGACGCTCGGATAATTTCGAGGCGGATATTGAAAAAACCATGGAGTTCACCCTCCGGAAAGACGGGGATCGCTACCGCATTCTCCGCATTGTCAATATTTCTGAAAAAGGCATATAATTCAAGCAGCAGGGGGACGAAATGCCGTCCCTCTGTCCATTTCTGCGATCCTTTGAGGAGGTTACTATGAAAGTACTCGTTGTCGGACTCGGTCTGATCGGCGGTTCCATCTGCAAAGCACTGCATACCTTCACCGAGCACAGCGTCTATGGCTGCGATGCCAACCCCGAAATTACGGAAAAAGCGCTTGCCCAGCATGCCATTGACGGCGTTGTGACGGATGACTGCGCAGGATTTGACCTGATCGTGGTTTCCCTCTATCCCGAGACCGTGCGCCGCTGGGTCGAGCAGCATGTCCATACCATGTCCCCCGACACCATTGTGATCGACGTGGCCGGCGTCAAGACCGATCTTCCCGAAACACTGGGAAAACTCTGCGCCGAACACGGCGTCCACTACCTGAGCACCCACCCGATGGCAGGTAAGGAACGCTTCGGCTTCGATGCTTCGGACGAAAATCTTTTCCAAGGGGCAAATTTTATCCTCACCCCCACATCCGATACCCCCAAATCGGTCACCGCACAGGTAAAGAATTTCGCCCACCAGATCGGCTTCCGGCGCTTTGTCCTGACCACACCGAAGCTTCATGACCGCATGATCGCCTATACCTCGCAGCTGGCGCATGTGGTGTCGAGTGCCTATGTCAAAAGTCCGGTGCTGGAGCTGGAAAGCGGATTTTCCGGCGGCAGCTTCCATGATATGACCCGGATCGCAACCATGAACGAGGACATGTGGACCATGCTTTTCCTCGAGAACCGGGAAAGTCTCGTTGAGGAACTCGATGTCCTGATCGGGAACCTGACCGAGTACCGCAGCGTTCTTGCTGACGGCGATGCAGCCGCACTCCATGCCCTCATCACGGACGGCAGACTGCGCAAGGAAGAGAATCTGCGCCGCCGCAGAAATGCCCCGTCCGTCATTGACCTGACGCAGGAAACCGAGGGACACTCTGAAAATATGTGGGTGCGTTTTGTCGGACATGCCGATTTTCTGCACCTGACAAGCGGACAAAGCTACAAGGTGCTGTCCGTTGAAAAGGGCTGGTTCCGCATCGTTGATGACAGCGGAGAGGATTACCTGTATCCGCCGGAATTGTTTGAGATTGAAAAAACAATACAACAAAGGTAACGCAGAATGGAAACGATTAAATTGCTCTATCAGGATGGCGTTTATAGTGCGCCAATTGATATCTCTGTGGAAGAATGGAAAGAAATGCTCCAAAATGAAACTGTTTTTGATGCTGCGAGCATCGAAATGGTGATTGCGTGGTATTATCAGCCATTTCATCAGGCAACGAGCAAAGAAGTTATGCGTTATATGGGGATAAAAGGCAGAACACCTTATAACGGTATCGTAAAAGGATTAGGGGTTCGCATTGTGAATTACCTGAACCGGTTTGAAGTGCTGCATCATAATGAATCAGCAAAGGCATATTCTATCATTCCCTTTGAAAGCTGGCATGAAGATTATGATTCGAGCAAGAGTATTGTCTGGAAATTGCGCGATGAATTGATTGTCGCACTTGAGGAACTGGAACTTGTGGATCCAGAGAATGGTTTGCTGCCTGAAGATGATAATTTTTCTTATTCCAACTCCATGGAAGGCAGGCGTGTAATGTATTATAGCAGTCGTTATGAACGCAGTATCAAAAATCGTAATGCAGCAATCAGAATCCACGGGACATCTTGTATGGTGTGTGGCTTTAATTTTGAACAAACATATGGATTGCTGGGAAAAGACTACATTGAAGTCCATCATATCCGTCCGCTCTCTGATCAGCATCAAGTGGTTGAGGTTGATCCTGCACAAGATTTAATTTGTATCTGTGCGAACTGCCACAGAATGCTCCATCGGACAAAACACGATACATTACCGCCAGAAAAATTGAAGGAAATCATCTTGAAAACGAAAAAACTAAAAAAATAAGAAAAAAGCACTTGACAAACGATGGAAAGTGTGCTATAATTACAAGGTCGTATTCTAAAGACAGTCGGTGGCGAGAGCCGTAAATCCGACCGAGGAGTGCAAGCGGTAAGAAAACTACCCCCTCTCTTTGTGATCTTTACGAATCGCAAAGGGAGTTTTTGTATTCCCGATACGATGAACAGCGAAAGCTGATATTCAAATCGGAGGTGAATGTAAATGCCGAGTGCAAAGGTTCTGGAATCCAAGAAGGCAAGAGTTGAAGAGCTGACCGAGCTGCTCAAGAACAGCGTATCCTGCGTTCTCGTTGACTACAAGGGTATCTCTGTAGCAGACGACACCAAGCTGCGTCGTGAGCTCCGTGAGGCTAACGTAAACTACTTCGTTGAGAAGAACACAATGCTGAAGTTTGCGTTCCACAACATCGGTATGGAGTGCTTTGATGATGTACTGAACGGTACAACTGCAATCGCAATTTCCAACGATGACCAGACAGCACCTGCAAGAATTCTGGGTGAATTCGCAGAGAAGAATGACAACTTCACTCTGAAGGCAGGCTGCGTAGAGGGCGAGTACTTTGATTCTACCAAGATCATGGCTCTGTCCAAGATTCCGTCCAGAGACGTTCTGCTGGCACAGCTCGTTGGTTCCCTGCAGGGTCCGATTCAGAAGCTGGCTGCCCTGCTGCAGGCTGTTGTGGACAAGGACGGCGAGGCTGCATAAGACTTGCAGCATAGCATTGTCAAACGAATGGCAGTATATCCTGCCCGCATCGCACGCAGCGTAATGGGTGCACAAAATAAATTTTAAAGGAGATTATTATCATGGCATCTGAGAAGACAATGAAGTTTATTGAAGATATCAAGGCTCTCACAGTTCTGGAACTGGCTGAACTGGTTGAGGCTATTCAGGAAGAATTCGGCGTAACTGCAGCAGTAGCAGCAGCTCCCGCAGCAGGCGGCGCAGCAGCAGCAGCTGAGGAGAAGACTGAGTTCGACGTAGTGATGACATCCTTCGGCGATAAGAAGATGGGCGTTATCAAGGCTGTTAAGGACGTTCTGGGTCTGGGCCTGAAGGAAGCTAAGGAAGCTGTAGAGGGCGTTCCGAAGACTCTGAAGGAAGGCGTTTCCAAGGCAGAGGCTGAAGAGCTGAAGGCTAAGCTGGAAGAAGCTGGCGCAACAATCGAGCTCAAGTAAGTTTTACTTACAGCAATATGGCTCCCCGATCGGGGAGCCATTTTTTTATTTGCCGGAGGGGGGGATTATATAAAGCGTTCCGCCAGATACAGCAGCAGCACACCCGGAATACCGAGGACGGCGGAGATGACCAGATTAAACAGGCACAGCGTCGGCGCAAAGCCGATCGCACCGCCGTAAAAATGTGCAAGCACCAGCGTCCCCACCCCGCTCACTGCCCCGAGCAGAAAGGTGCGCATCCGCCTGCGGCAGCGGATGTAGAACAGCAGCAGGATGATACCTGCACCGGAATACAGCAAAATATCGGCGTTTTCTTGAATCCATTCCATAACTTTCTCCGTTTCTTTATAAAAGTATGTAAGCGATCGCAAGCAGAAGCTTTGCGTCCGTCCCTTCCTTGTAGAGGAAGTACAGCAGCGCCAGCAGTGCGATCCGTTCGCCGTCCCAGCCACTGAGCAGATTCTGCAGTTCCTGCGGCAGTGCACTGTGCGGTGCAGCCTCCGGAGGTTTGTGCACCTGCGTCTGCGGCGCGGGAGAGGGCGCATGAACACCCTGTCCTGCACGGCGCTGCATCTCCCGGGAACGCCGGATGGCGTCCTGCCGCATCGCATTAAAATTCGGCTGCGGATTCTGTGGCATGTGCGCACCGCCTTTCTGTTTGCTAGAGAAGCTGCTGCAGCATGCCGCTCTCCTTGAGACTCCCGAATACGGACATCAGCTGCAGCAGTTTGACCGCCCTGTCCACCTTTTCTCGACGCTCCGCCTTCAGATGCGGACGCAGCGCAAGGAGCAGAGCGGTGTTTTCATCGTGGTTCTGCGCACTGCTCCAGATCTCACCAAGCTTGAGCAGCAGCATCGGATCAAAGGGGAGACCGCCGCCGCAGTCGGACGCTCCGTCCGCAGGCTCCGGCTTCTGCGGTTCTGTGCACGATGCCGCAGAAGTATCATTTACCTCCCCCTGCAGCATCTGTGCAAGCTCCGAGATCTGCTGCATGCTCTCCGGATCGGAGAGCAGCGCCTGCATTTTCCCGAACAGATCCTCCATGCCTATTTCCCTTTGCGCAGCTTCTCATAGAGCGCCTTTGCCTGCGGTGCGCTCATGAGCTTTTCGACGATCTGTGGATTGCGGATCGCCTGCTGGAATTTCTGCGCATCCGCAGTGTTCATGTTCTGCAGAGCACTGTCGAATTTACCGGACTCCAGCTCACGCCGCAGCTGTTCAGGTGGCATCCCCAGTTTCTTGCTTACGACCTGCAGCAGACCGTCCAGATTTTGTGCATCAAACTGCCCATTTTGCTTTTTGTTCATAAAAAAACACCTTTCTTTCATGAAAACTGTATTGTAATTTTTTTCTGTTTGTGTTATAATAGAATAGATTAGGTTTGAAAGGAGGCATGGCGCATGAAAATCATCGTCCTGTCCGATTCTCACGGAAATTATACCGTACTCCGGCAGACAATCGAAAAACATGCCGATGCGGATCTCTTCATCCATTTAGGGGATGGCGAGCGTGAAATGAATACGCTCCTGCTGACAAATCCGCAGCTCCAGGAAAAGCTTCACTATCTCAAGGGCAACTGCGATTCGGGATATCTGATTACCGGAACCCAGGAGCAGCTCGTGCTGACCCTGCCCTACGGACACAGGATCCTTGCGGCGCATGGTCACAACTACCAGGTGAAATTCGGCACCAACCGGATGAAGCATGAGGCACGCGCGCTCCATGCGGATATCGTCCTTTACGGGCATACCCATGTCGGGGACTGCCGCTATGAGGACGGCGTATATATCATCAACCCGGGCAGCCTTTCCATCCCGAGGGACGGCAAGAAGCCAAGCTATGTGGTGCTTGATGTCTCCGAAAGCGGCATCCTGCCGAACCATGTGTACCTGTAACACAGCCCTTGCTTTACTATATGCGGCATCCTCGGAAAAGTTGCCGCCCCGGAGGTTTTCATTCTATGCAAATACGTTTTCCCGCCCTGCTTGGTCAGAAATCAAGCGAAAAATACGGTCTGGCATTCGGTCTGGGCTTCCTGTCCCTGCTGATCGTTCTGCTGCCGCTGATGATCATGGATCAGGGCTACTTCATCTATTACGGCGATTTTGTCTCCCAGCAGCTCCCGTTCTATGAGCTTGCCAATGATGCTGTCCGGGAAGGACAGTTCGGCTGGAACTGGTTCACGGATCTGGGCGGCAGCTTCATCGGTTCTTATTCGTTCTATCTGGTCGGCAGTCCGTTTTTCTGGCTCTCCGTCCTGCTTCCAAGGGGCTGGGTGCTCTACAGTATTCCATGGCTGCTCTGCCTCAAGCACGGCATTGCGTCGCTGACGGCATATGCCTTCATCCGCCGCTTCGTGCAGAATAAGAATGCCGCTGTGATCGGTGGACTTTTGTACGCATTTTCGGGATTTCAGATCTTCAACATCTTCTTCAATCACTTCCATGATGTGACAGCGCTTTTCCCGCTCATGCTCATTGCCATGGAAGAGCTGGTCAACAACAACCGCCGTGGCTGGTTTGCCGTCATTGTGGCGGTGATGGCAGTCAATAACTATTTCTTCTTCACGGGAGAGGTAGTGTTCCTGATCCTCTATTTCTGCATCCGCCTGCGCTGCAAGGATTTCCACATCACATGGAAAAAATTCTTTGCACTTGCCATTGAGGCGGTGCTGGGCGTGTGCATCGCCTGCGCCGTGCTGCTGCCTGCGGCACTGGCGGTCATGGAAAATTCCCGTGTTTCTTCGAGTCTCTTCGGACAGGACATGGTGCTTTATAACGACAAGACCCGCATCCTGCGCATCATCCAGAGCTTCTTCATGATCCCCGATGCTCCGGCACGCCCGAATCTGTTCTCCACCAACAGCGGAAAATGGGCGTCCATCGGCGGCTTCCTGCCCCTCTTCTCGATGGCAGGCGTGATCGCCTTCATGGGAAAAAAGAAAAAGCACTGGGCAACGCTCCTCACATGGATCTGCATTGTCTGTGCCTTTGTGCCGATCCTGAACAGCGCCTTCTACCTGTTCAACAGCTCCTATTACGCAAGATGGTACTATATGCCCATCCTCATCATGGCGATGATGACAGCATATGCCCTTGATGATCAGGAGATCGACTGGAAGGGCGGCGTGACCGCCTGTGCAGCGATGCTTTCCGTCTTTGCAGTGATTTTCTGCCTGCCGACCAAAACGGAGGAGGAAACGACGGAGTTCTTCGCTTTTGCCAATATTCCGCAGTATTTCTGCGTGGGACTGGCACTGAGCATTCTCTGCTGGATCGGTTTGTACTACCTCTGGCAGCTCCGGCTGCACAAAAAGCCCTTCCTGCAGAAAGCCGTCCTCCTGACTGCGATCGCCTGTGCGGTCTGCACGGGTACGGTCGTGTATTTCGGCAAGTACATCGGCACGGATGCCCACAAGTATATCGAAACCGCCATCAACGGCGAGGAGCATCTCTCCATCTCCTATGAGAATGACGAGGACGATTTCTTCCGTGTGGACATCTCCGAGGATTATGATAATTATCCCATGTTCTGGGGACTTTCGAGCATGCGTGCGTTCCAGAGTACGGTCAATGTCTCCATTATGGAGTTCTACGACAGCATCGGCATCACCCGTGATGTCGCATCCCGTGCGGAGACAAAATACTACTGTCTGCGCGGACTGTTCTCTGTGAAGTATTATTTTGAACGCATCGAGGATATCGACGAGGAAAATCCTTTCCATATTCCCGGCTTTTCCCTCTATAAGACGGAAAATGGCTTCAATATTTATAAAAACGATTACTTCATTCCCATGGGCTTCACCTATGATACCTATGTGACCGAGGAAATGCTCGAGGGCAGAACGGATCTGACCCGGGAACGCCTCCTCATCCATTCCCTCGTGCTGACGCAGGAACAGGCGGAGAACTACAAGGATATCATTGCCCCGGCGGATTCCCGTTCCTACAGCACCAGCGAGGAGCAGTACCTTGCTTACTGCAGGGAGCACGCAAAGGAAGCCTGCGAGAATTTCGAATATGACGCAGATCATTTCGCAGCCGACATCACGCTCGAACGCCCGAAGCTTGTCTTCTTCAGCGTGCCCTATGATAAGGGCTGGACAGCACAGGTCAACGGTACGCCCGTGACGGTCGAACGTGTCAGCAACGGTATGATGGCGGTGCGGTGTGAAGCAGGGGAGAACGAGATCGTCTTCTCCTATGAAACACCGGGTCTGAAGGCAGGTCTCTTCATCACGCTCGGCGGCATTCTGCTGCTGGCGCTCTATCTGGGACTTTCCAAGTCCTTGTTCCGCAGCGGCTACGGCACCCATTCCCACAGCTATGACTATCTGCCGACCGTGGGTGTGCGTGCGGCAAGAGCCTATACGCATTCCCTGATGCAGGAAATGCGCCGCCCCGAAACGCAGCAAAGAAAGGAAGATGCAGATGGCACATCTGAATGAAACAACACTCGACAGCACCGTGCTCTTTGACGGAAAGATCATCCGTGTGGAAAAAGATCATGTCCTTCTGGAGGACGGCACCAAGGCATTCCGTGAGGTGGTGCGCCACCCCGGCGGCGTGTGCGTGCTCGCACTCACCGATGCGGACGAGGTGCTCTTTGTCAGACAGTTCCGTTATCCGCACGCAGCGGTAACATTGGAGCTTCCTGCCGGGAAGCTGGAATACGGTGAGGATCCGGAGACCTGCGGCAGACGTGAGCTGCTCGAGGAATGCGGCTGCACGGCAGGGGAGTTTACCTATCTCGGAAAGCTCTTCCCCACGCCGGCATATGACTCCGAGGTCATCCACATGTACCTTGCAAAGCAGCTTTCCTACAGCGCCCAGCAGCTGGACGAGGACGAATTCCTCGATGTGGAGAAAATCCCCTTTGCACAAGCACTGCAGCTTGTGACCGGCGATCAGTGCCCCGATGCCAAAACACAGATCGCCGTTCTGAGGTATCATGCAATGCAGCATCCTGGCTGCTGAGTGAAAAAAAGAAAAGGAACGGCATAACGCCGTTCCTGGAACAACATGTAGCAGATGAAGTTAAGCCTGTGCTGCAGCAGTCTCATTGGATTCAGCAGCTGCTGTCTGTGCCTCGACTTCTGCAAGGGCAAGATGCTTCTGATAAGCGTCGAGAATGCTTTCCTCGATCATCTTTCTCGCATCCGGCAGGATGGGATGCACGATATCACGGAAGATGCCATTTTCGTCTTTTCTGCTCGGCATTGCGATGAACAGCCGCTCGTCGCCCTGCACGATCTTAATATCGTGTACGGCAAGCACATGGTCTACTGTGATGGATACGACTGCACGAAGACGGCCTTCTGTGATGATCTTGCGGATTTTGATGTCTGTGATTTCCATAGTGTTACCTCCTCTTGTTGATGCATTGCCAATTTTTTCGAATCTGCTTTTGCCATGGATAGTATGCCGCTTCTCGGGCAGATTATTCACAGATGAAGTAATTCGGATGAACCAGCATATATTTAGTATAATCCCTAGATATGTAATTAGTGAGAAGAAATTAGGTGTTTTTTATGAATAAATCAGTATTGGAAGGAAAACAGCATATTCATTTTATCGGAATCGGCGGCAGCGGTATGTATCCGCTCGCACAGATCCTCCACGCCAAGGGTTACTACCTGACAGGTTCGGACAATAATGAGACCGATACCCTGCAGGCGGTACGCAATATGGGCATTCCTGTGATGCTCGGACAGCGTGCGGAGAACATCGAGGGTGCCGACCTCATTGTCCATACCGCTGCGATCATGGCGGATAACCCCGAGCTGATCGCCGCAAGAGCATCCGGTGTACCCGTGCTGGAGCGAAGTGAGCTGCTCGGTATCGTCAGCAGCTGGTACGGGGATGCGGTCTGCGTTTCCGGTACCCACGGCAAGACCACGACCACTTCCATGCTGGCACAGATTCTCTATACCGCCAATGTGGATCTGTCGGCGTTCATCGGCGGCAAGCTCCCCTGCATCGGCGGCAGCGGCTGCTCGGGCAGCAGTGAGATCTTCGTGTGTGAGGCATGCGAATTCGTGGATACCTTCCTCAAGCTCTATCCCGATACCGCTGTGATCCTCAACATCGACGCCGATCATCTGGACTATTTCAAGACGGTGGACAATATCATCCGTTCGTTCCATAAATTCTGCGAACTGACCACCAAGCACATCATCTACAACGGCGATGATGCCAACACCTGCAAGGCAGTCGAGGGCATCACCGGCAAGACCATGCTTTCCTTCGGCTATGGCGAAGAAAATAACTACCGTGCAACGGATGTGGAGATCCTCAGCGGCTCCTCGATGGCATATACCGTTTTGAAAAACGGCGAAACACTTGGCAGAATCACGCTGCAGGTGCCGGGCAAGCACAATGTCCTCAATTCCCTCGCGGCAGTGGCGGCATGCGACAATCTGGGCATTCCCTTTGCAGCGATCATGCAGGGACTTGCGGAATTCCGTGGTGCCGGCAGACGCTTCGAGATCCTCGGACAGGTGAACGGCATCACCATTGCCGATGACTATGCCCATCATCCCACAGAGCTGACTGCAACTCTGCAGGCGGCAAAGAACATGCCCTATCGCCGTGTGTGGGCAGTCTTCCAGCCCTTTACCTTCTCGAGAACCGCCCAGCATCTGGCGGAATTTGCAGAAGCCCTCAGCATTGCGGATATTCCCGTCCTGACGGATATCATGGGCTCCCGTGAGAAGAACACCTACGGCATTTTCACCCGTCATCTTGCGGAAAAGATGGAACACTGCGTCTGGTTCCCGCAGGATGAGGAAGCAGAATACACCGATGAGCGCAAGTACAGCAATTTTGAGAGCGTCTGCAATTATGTCTGCGAGCATGCGCAGGAGGGCGATCTCGTGCTGACGATGGGCTGCGGCGATGTGTACAAGGTCGCAAAAATGATCCTGAAACAGCTGCATGGGGAGGCTGAGGCAGATGAGTGAGCAAAGAGCGGATGAGATTTTAGAATTTATCAAATCCTATATCCGGATGGAAAATATGGCACCCTCGGTTCGTGAGATCTGCGAGGGTGTGGGCATCGCCTCGACTTCCACGGTGCATCGCTATCTGCACCGTCTCGAGCGTGAGGGACGCATTCATATGGCGGACGGCAAAAACCGTGCCATCGTTGTGACCGATGCAGAGCATGACGACGATACCCCCGGCATTCCGCTGGTTGGTACTGTTGCGGCAGGCGTGCCGATCACAGCGATCGAGAATATTACGGATTATATTGCATTTGAACCGCTGAAAGCCTATGAAAATCAGCTCTTTGCGCTGCGGGTGCGGGGTGAGAGCATGATCAATGCCGGCATTTTTGACGGCGACATCGTGATCGTGGAGCAGACTCCCTATGCGGAAAACGGCGACATCGTCGTGGCGCTGGTGGATCGCTGCGAAGCGACAGTCAAGACATTTTTCAAGGAAAACGGACACTACCGGCTGCAGCCGGAGAATGATGAAATGGATCCGATCATCGCAGATGATGTGGAGATCCTCGGCAGGGTGGTTTCCCTGATCCGCTATTTCTAAGCCCATGCTACATAAAGAAAGGAATTGAAACAATGCTGAATAAAGTAAAAGTAGTGATCTGCGGCAAGGACTATGTAATGCAGACTGCAGAGGCACCGAATTATGTTTACGGACTCGCCAGAACACTGGAGAGCCGCCTGAACGATATGACCGATACACTGGGCGTTTCCCAGTACTCTGCAGCGATCATGGTGGCACTTTCCACACTCGATGATCTGAGCAAGGCGAATGCACGCCTTGACCGTATCTGCGACCAGAGCAAGGAGTATGTGGATGATGCAGGCCGTGCAAGAATTGAGCGTGACGCTGCACTCAAGGAAGTCGAAGCACTCAAGGCAAAGGTCGCTCAGCTGGAAAACACCCTGAAGCTCAAGAAGCTCAAGGATTCCATCTGATGCAACGCCCTGAAATACTGGCGCCCGCCGGCGGAATGGAGTCCCTCATTGCCGCCCTGCGCTGCGGTGCGGATGCAGTCTATGTCGGCGGCATGTCGTACTCGGCAAGAAGCGGCGCTGCGAATTTCGATCTGCATGATCTTGCAAAAGCGGCGAGATTCTGCCATATTTATGGCGCAAAGCTGTATCTTGCGGTGAATACGCTCCTCACGGATCGGGAATTTGAGAGCTTCTGCGATTTTCTTCGTGAAGCCGCCTACTGCGGCGTGGATGCCTGCATCGTGCAGGATCTCGGTGTACTGCACTGCATCCGCAGTTTGATCCCCGACATGCCCCTGCATGCCTCTACCCAGATGAGTGTTCATACGCCCGAGGGTGCCCTGCAGGCGATGAAGCTGGGCTGCAGCCGTGTGGTGGCAGCTCGTGAAATGTCCGCACAGGATCTGCGAAAACTCTGTGCACTTCCCCTTGAAACAGAGGTGTTCGTGCACGGGGCGCTTTGCATGTCTGTGTCGGGGCAGTGCAGCTTCTCCGCCCTGGTCGGCGGCAGAAGCGCCAACCGTGGCAGATGCGCACAGGCGTGCCGCCTGCCGTGGCAGACGCCCGATGGCAGGAATCCTGCGGCGCTTTCGCTTAAGGATCTGTCCCTCGTGCAGCATGTCCGGGAACTGTGTGAGCTTGGCGTGACTTCGTTCAAGATCGAAGGCCGCATGAAACGCCCGGAATACGTTGCCGCCGCCGTCACCGCTCTGCGGATGGCACTCGACGGCGAACAGCCGGATCTGGAGACACTGCGTGCGGTGTTTGCCAGAAGCGGCTTTACAGATGGCTATTTTACCGGAAAACGCAAGGACATGTTCGGCTACCGGCGCCGTGAAGATGTGGTCGCTGCCCAGAAGGTTCTGCAGAACCTGCAGAGCAGCTATCGGAAGCCACGGAAATGCGAAGATATTGCCTTTTCCATGACGCTTTCACCTGATCAGCCCGCAATCCTGACGGCATCGGATACGAGTGGAAATGCAGTCACGGTCGAGGGGAATCCTCCCCAGCCCGCACTGAAAACACCCCTCAGCGAACCGATGCTGCAAAAGCATCTGCAGAAGCTCGGTGATACGATCTTCAGCGGCTGTACTGTGTCGCTCTCCAATCCCGAAGGGTTGACGCTTTCGGCGGCGGAATGCAATGCCCTGCGCCGTGATGCGGTCAGCGCACTCTACAATGCCCGTGTGCTGCGCAATCAGCCAAAATACAGGATCACAACGGAGCCGTTCCGCTATAACGGCGGATATCGCTCCGAGGAAAAGCAGCCCCGTCTGCGGCTGCATGTTCGCACACAAGCCCAGCTTGCCGCTGCACTGGAAACAGGACATACGGTCTGTGTGCCGCTGCAGCTGGCGAAGCACTGCACGCCCGAAATGTCGATTCTGCTCGAAGCCCCACGCATCATTGCGGATGAAACACGCTACGAAACGCAGCTCAGTACGCTCAGAAACCGAGGATTTACGTCGCTTCTCTGTCATAATCTGGCGGATGTGCGCATCGGCGGACGCCTTGGTTTTACGCTGCACGGCGGCTTCGGACTCAACTGCGCCAACCGCCTGTCTGCGCTCTCCCTGCTGGAGCAGGGACTGCAGGATGTGACCGGCTCCTATGAGCTGCGCCTGCAGCAGCTTACAGCACTCGGTGAGGTGATGCCCGTCGGCGCATTCGTCTACGGCAGACTTCCCATGATGCTGCTGCGTCTGTGCCCGATCAGGGCGCAGGACGGCTGCCGTAAAAAGGACTGCTTCCTCACGGACAGAACCGGACAGCGGTTCCCCCTTGTCTGCAGTGCGGATTATACGGAGCTTTGCAACGCACAGCTGCTCTGGCTTGCGGATAAGCAGAAACAGCTGCGGTACCTTGATTACTGGGATTTCTACTTTACCGACGAATCCCCGCAGCGGCTGCGCCACATCATTGATGCCTATGAAAACGGCAGCAGTGAGATTCCGCAGGGGCGGACAAATGGTTTGTATTTCAAAGGAGGACTGGCATGACGTTAGCATTTAAAAAACTTCGGGAACATGCGGTTCTCCCCAAACGAGCAACACCGCAGAGCGCAGGTGCGGATCTGTGTGCCTGCCTGGATGCGCCGGTTGTTATTCCGGCAGGGGAGACGGTGATGATCCCGACAGGGCTTGCCGTGCAGCCCTCCGATCCGCAGGTGGCACTGCTCATCTATCCCCGTTCCGGACTTGCAGCAAAGCATGGCATCACGCTTGCCAATGCCGTGGGCGTGGTGGATAGTGACTACCGTGGGGAAATCTGCGTACCGCTCCATAATCTGAGCGGCAGTGATTTTACCGTCACACCGGAAATGCGCATCGCACAGCTTGTAGTGACCCCCGTACTGTTTCCGCAGATCACGGAAACGGATGAGCTGGAAGAAACGCTGCGAGGAAGCGGCGGCTTCGGTTCCAGCGGTTTGCAATAAATGAAGGAGTAAGAACAATGAAAAAGACAATTCTTCTGATGACACTGATTCTGGCAAGTGTATTTATGGGCAGCCTGCTCGGTGAGCTGGCAATGAATGTGGAGGAGCTGGTATGGCTCGGAAAGACCTATGATATCGGTATTTCCACCTTTGACCTCGACCTGCAGGTGCTCGTACTGACCCTCGGCTGCCATTTCAAGATCTGTATCGCACAGGTGCTCCTGATGCTGGTGGCACTTGTTTCCTATCCGAAGCTTGCTGCTTCCTTCTTCCACGATTGATGTACATACGGACAGAGGCGCATTTTTCGCAGCGTTTTTGTCTATTTCTATGAAAAAACGCAAAAACTCTTGTTTCCTGTCGGAATTCGTGGTATAATAAAGAGAGTGTGCCATTGCGGCATACGCTTCACAATGTCTATGCAGAATGCAATGAAGGAGAGCATGCATGTTTACTAAGGATATCGGTATTGACCTCGGTACCGCAAATACACTCGTGTATATGCGGGGAAAGGGGATTATTCTGCGTGAGCCGTCCGTGGTGGCAGTGAATACCAGAACGGAAAAGGCACGCTATGTCGGAAAAGAAGCAAAAAAGGTGATCGGCAGAACGCCCGGTTCCATCGTTGCGGTGCGTCCGCTCAAGGAAGGCGTGATTGCGGATTTTGACCTTACCATCACCATGCTGCAGGAGTTCATCCATAAGGCGCTCAAGGGAACGGTCTTTACCCGGGCAAGAGTTATCATCTGCATTCCCTCCGGTGTTACGGCTGTAGAACGCCGTGCGGTAAAGGAAGTTACGGAAAAGGCTGGCGCACGCCATGTATTCGTGATCGAAGAGCCGATGGCTTCTGCGATCGGTGCGGGTCTGCCCACCACGGAGCCTTCCGGCAGCATGATCGTGGATATCGGCGGCGGTACGAGCGAAGTGGCTGTGATCTCGCTGGGCGGTATCGTGGCGTCCCGTTCGGTGCGCTGTGCAGGCGATTCACTCGATGCGTCCATTATCGCTTATATCAAGAAGAAATACAACCTGCTCATCGGTGAACGGACTGCGGAGAATATCAAGCTGACTATCGGTTCCGCATTCCCCAGTGAGAATGAGGAAAACATGGAGATCAAGGGCAGAAATCTGCTCAATGGTCTGCCCGAGAATGTGACGGTATCCTCTGCGGAGATCCGTGACGCCATGGTGGAGCCTCTCTCAAGGATCATCGACGCCATCAAGTCCACCCTCGAGGAAACACCTCCGGAGCTTGCAGCGGATATCATTGACCAGGGCATTACCCTTGCCGGCGGCGGCGCACTGCTCAAGGGTCTGGACAAGCTGATCAACCGTGAGACGGGAATTCCCGTATATATTGCCGAATTCCCCCTTGACTGTGTTGCAGAGGGCGCCGGAAAGGTGCTCGAACATATGGATAAATACCAGGATACATTGGTAGAATATATGAAGTACTACGAAAAATAAACAGTGCTTCCTGCAATGTTTCGGAAAGGAGGCGGCAGATGGGGAATTTTCTGAAAAGTACCAAGTTTAAGATCATCGTATGTATTCTCTCACTGCTCATCGGCATCATGACCTATGCAGTGCTGCAGGGCGGCTATACCATCAGCAGCATCGGCATTTTCAATGCTGTTACGGCACCCTTCCGCCGTGCGTCCAACGCCATTTCCCAGCGTGTGGAGTATGTACTGCGGATGTATACGGAGACTGAGGACATCTATGCGGAGAACCAGCAGCTCAAGGAAGAGGTGGCATCCCTGTATGCGCAGCTGAGCGAATTTGAAGCCACTAAAGAAGAGCTTGCCGAGCTGAAGGAATTTGTCGGCATCAAGGCGGCACACCCCGATTACATACTGACATCCCCCTTTGAGGTCACCGGCTATCTAGCCAATGACCCCTATGGTACGTTTACGATCGACGGCGGTACAGCGGACGGTGTTTCGCTCTATGATCCGGTCGTGACCGAACAGGGCATGGTCGGTGTGATTACTGAAGTTGCCGCAGAAACCGCAACCGTCACCACGATCCTCTCTCCCGATGTGTTCATTGCCGCAAGATGCGTCAATTCCACCGACAGCGGCGTGCTCACGGGCAGTGTTTCCCTCCTCCAGGAGGGCTGGTGCAAGCTCGATTATCTCAATAAAGAAACCCATCTCGGAAAAATGAGCGCAGTTGTCACAACCGGTGAAAACGGCTATTTCCCGAGAGGTTATATGATCGGCTATGTGCAGGAGGTTGCAATGGATCCTGCCGGCATGACAGCCTATGCCAAGGTAGCGCCTGCAGTGGATCTGTTCCATCTGAGCAAGGTGGTCGTGATTACGGACTTTAATGGAAAGGAAGAACGGGATGAGGCACGGTAGTACCAAGCAGGAGCATCGGAAATATGTGTTCCTGCAGACAGTGCAATGGCTGCTATTTGCGCTCCTGATCGCACTGGCATTTCTGACATCCACAGCTGGAAGCGGTCTCCGACCGCTTCTTCTGATACCGCTTGCATTGTGCATTTCTTCCCATACCGGGGAGATACAGGCAACTGCGGTCGGGATGATCAGCGGACTTTTGCTGGATATCGCATGCGGCAAGCTGCTGGGGTATCATGCCGTGCTGATGGTGGTGTTCTGCGTGGGAGTATCGCTTTTGTACAATTATCTGCTGCGGCAGAAATTCATCAATATCCTGTTCCTGACAGCGCTCTGTCTGCTGGCGGAGGGATATATCAACTACCTGTTTTATTACGCAATCTGGGGACATGAGGACGTTTCGCTGATCTATACAAAGGTGATCCTTCCGGCAAGCGGTCTGACGCTGCTTTCCACAGCGCTGCTGTATGCGCCTGTCAAGTGGATCGCTGAAAAATGCGGCAGCCACAGAGTGCAGGAACTGGAAAAGACCGTGCTTTCTGCCTACCACGACTGATGCCGCACATGAGGTACAACACGAATGAGAACGATTTCTGACTATATCAAAATGGCGCTTGCCGTCCTGATGGTGCTGGTGGCTACGATCTTCTGTGCCATGCGGCTGATGAAAATTCAGATCGTGGACTCGGAGTCCTATACCCGCAAGGAAGTCATCACTACCAGCTATACCCAGAAGATCCCCTCCACACGGGGTGAGATCGTCGATGCGCAGGGTAATACACTCGTTGCCAACTATGTCAGCTATGGCGTGGTGATTGATGAGAAAAATTTCCCCGCTGACCCTGCGGAAGGGAACCGGGTGCTGCTGCGTCTCACAGAGCTTCTGCGTGACGCCGGCGTAGAATGGGAGGACAGCCTTCCGATTACGGATGCTGCCCCCTATGAATTCAATCCGGAATTCTCCGAAACTGCGATTTCTTCCATGAAGGAGAGTATCGGCGTGAATGCCTATGCTACGGCGCAGAACTGCATTGACGTGCTTCTGGATACCTACGAGATTTCAGACATCTATACTCCCGAGGAACAGCGGATCCTTGCCGGCTTGCGTTACTCCATGCTTGACCATGATTTTTCCATCAGCAATCGCTTTGAGGTGGCAAGGGGACTCCCCGACAAGATCGTCACGAAGCTTGCGGAGCTTTCCATGGAGCTGCGTGGTATTGCCGTTGTACAGCAGGCGGATCGTGTCGTAGAGGTCGGTGATGTCATCCCTCACGAGATCGGTACCGTCGGTCCCATTTTTGCGGAAACTGCGGACGAATACCTCGAGCTTGGGTATGATCTTGACGCCATCGTCGGTGTCAGCGGCATTGAAAAGGCAATGGAAACCGAGCTGCAGGGCAAGGACGGCGTGCGTACCATTACGTTTGAGGATGGCATTCCTGTTTCCGATGAGGTGACGCAGGAACCGCAGGCGGGCAATACCGTCATGCTCACCGTGAACAGCGATTTTCAGCGTGGGCTGCAGGATATCCTTGAAAATTTCATCGCAAATTTCCATTCCATCAATACAAAGCCCGAGCTGAGCGGCAATCAGGTCAACAGCGGTGCCATCGTCGTGCTTGATGCCAAAACCGGTGCGATCCTCGGCGAAGCAACCTGCCCGACCTATGATCTCATCGACTACTCGGAGTTCTATGAAGAGCTGAGTACGGATCCCCGTCAGCCGCTCTTCAACCGTGCGACACAGGGTCTGTACCGTCCCGGTTCCACGTTTAAGGTGATTACCGCAACCGCAGGTCTCAACGAGGGCATCGTCAGCGGTGATACAAGCTATTTGTGCGAAAGAGAATACTTCTTCATTGACCAGAAGTATCAGTGTACCGGCAAGCATGATTATATCTCGGTTGCCCGTGCGATCATGGTGTCCTGCAATGCGTATTTCTATGATCTTTCCCGTAACCTGACCATTGACAATATCACGAAATATGCCGCATATTACGGAATCGGACAGAATACGGGCATTGAAACAAGGGATTCAGCCGGTTATATGGCATCCCCTGAGAAGTATCATGAACTGGGACTGATGTGGACGGTCGGTCAGGTACTGCAGGCAGGTATCGGCAACAACGAAATGGCGGTCACCCCCCTCCAGCTTGCGAATGTGGCATGCACCATCGCCAATGAGGGCGTCCGTTATGAACCCTACCTCGTGGACAGCATCTGGGATTACAATATGGAAACCTGTATTTCCAAGACAAAGCCCACCGTGGCAGAGACCATTCCGATGAATTTTAATTACGTCTATGACTATATCGAACAGGGCATGATCATGGCATCGACCAATAACATGCCGGCGGAATATTCCCTCGAAAACCTCGGCTACAGCGTGGCGATCAAGACGGGTACCCCCCAGCACGAGAGCCGTGAACAGGACTCGGTTTTCATCGGATATGCCCCGGCGGATGATCCGCAGATCGCCTTTGCCGGTATCGTTGAGGGCGGCGAATATTCCAAGTATATGATCCGTTCCATCCTCAAGCTTTATGAGGAGTATTATGAGATGGATTAATGGTGCTGAAAATGCGGAAAACATTCGTCAAAATTGACAAGTGCGGTTCGTTAAAATGCAATATTTTTCACAATTTTGCAGAATCGAGCATTTAAAAAATTGACAAAATCCGTATTTGTGATATAATAATAAGTAGGCATGTTGTACAAAGTTACAGGTTCCGCTGTCCTGTGCATCGGCACAGCAGGCAGTATGGGAACAGAGTTCGGGTGAACTCGGGAAAGGAGTTTATTTCATGGCAAAAAATCCGAAATTGATTGCGGTTACCTCCGGTAAGGGTGGTACGGGTAAATCCTCGATTTGTTATGGTCTGGGGTATACCCTTGCAAAGCAGGGCCATCGTACCCTCATCATTGAGCTGGACTTCGGTCTGCGTTGTCTTGATATCATGTTTGGTATGTCCGGTCATGTTCAGTACGACCTCGGCGATGTGCTCTCCGGTAAGAAGGAGATCCTCGACGCCGTTGCAACGGTTCCCTCTGCAAGCAATCTGAGTATTCTTTGTGCCCCGAAGGATCCTTTCATGACAGTTACTGCAGAGCAGGTGGTTGACATCTGCCGTAAGATCAGAAAGTACTTTGACTTCATCATCATCGATACCGGTGCAGGTATCAGCTCCCACGTATTCGATATTGTAGAGCAGGCAAACCTGATTCTTGTGGTTACCACGCCGGATCCGATCTGCATCCGTGATGCAACGATGATGTCCGATGAATTCTACAGACGCGGCAATAAGAGACAGCGTCTGATCATCAACAAGCTGAGCAGAAAGAATATCGACAGCAAGCTCATCGAAAACCTCGACGAGATCATTGATACCGTCGGCATTCAGCTGCTGGGCGTGATCCCTGAGGACTTTGCGCTCACTGAATCCACCGGTAAGGGCGTGCCCGTTCCGACCAGTGCACCCTGCCTGCTGGCATTCGACGCCATTTCCAAGCGTCTCAACGGTGAGCAGCTCCCGCTTGTGATCAAGTAATATTACATAAGAAATAACAGATAGCCGCAGCTGCGGCGGAAGGGAATGAGAAGTATGACAATCGCCTTAATCGCTCACGATGCCAAGAAGGAACTGATGGTACAGTTCTGTATTGCGTATTGCGGAATCCTCTCCAGATACAACCTTTGTGCAACTGGTACAACTGGTAAGCTGGTAAGCGAAGCAACAGGTCTGACGATTCAGAAGTACCTGAGCGGCTCGCAGGGCGGCGGACAGCAGATCGGTGCAAGAATCTCCTGCAACGAAATCGACGTACTGCTGTTTTTCCGTGACCCGATCACGCCCAAGGCTTCCGAGCCGAATGACATCAACCTGCTGCGTCTGTGTGATGTGCACAATGTGCCCGTCGCAACCAATATCGCAACGGGTGAAGCGCTGATTATGGCTTTGGAACGAGGCGATCTCGATTGGAGAGAGATCGGCAATCCCACTATCTGATAACGTGCAAAACGGAGTCTGCTGCAATGTGCTTTCGGCTCGCTGTCCGATCGGAGAGCAGGGGAGGCGTACAGCAGACTTTTATTTTTGGAGGTATCTATGGCAAATATTAAACGTCCGAACGGTACGGAGGACATCCTGCCGTCCGTCAGCCGTGACTGGCAGATGCTCGAGGGCATGCTCCGGGAAACCGCAGGAAAATTCGGTTTCCGTGAGATCCGTGTGCCCACGTTTGAACAGACCGATCTGTTCTGCCGCAGCGTTGGTGAGACCACCGATGTGGTACAGAAGGAGATGTACACAGTCACAGCGAAGGAATCCAAGTTCACACTGCGCCCCGAGGGCACAGCGGGCACCATCCGTGCCATGCTGCAGAACGGCTTGCTGAATGAAGCCCTGCCCCAGCGTGTATACTATATTCTGTCCTGCTTCCGTCATGAACGCCCGCAGGCAGGCAGATTGCGTGAATTCCACCAGTTCGGTGTGGAAATGGCAGGCTCTCCGCATGCATCCGCTGACGCTGAGGTCATCAGCCTTGCAAAGCAGATCATCGACATGCTTGGCATCAAGGGCATCGAACTGTACATCAATTCGATCGGCTGCCCGACCTGCCGTAAGGCATATCACAAGGCGCTGCAGGATTATTTTGCTGCCTCCAAGGAGCAGCTCTGCGATACCTGCCTGTCCCGTCTGGAAAAGAATCCGATGCGTATTCTCGATTGCAAAAGCCCCATCTGCGGCGAAATTGCAAAGGATGCACCCGTGATTCTCGATTACCTGTGCGAGGAGTGCAGCTCGCATTTTGAGCAGCTCAAAAACCACCTGACCATGATCGGCATTGATTACAAGGTCAACCCGAAGATCGTGCGTGGCCTCGATTATTACACAAAGACCGTATTTGAATTTGTCACCACCGACATCGGTGCACAGGGCACTGTCTGCGGCGGCGGCCGTTATGACGGTCTGATCGGACAGCTTGGCGGTCCGCAGACACCGGCACTCGGTTTCGGAATGGGTCTCGAGCGTTTGCTCCTGACGCTGCGCAATCAGGGCATTACCCTCTCTGAGGAAGATGCCTGCGACATCTACTTCGTTCCGATGGGCGAAGCAGCCGCAGAAAAGACCTTCGTGCTGGCGTCGAAGCTCCGTGCTGAGGGAATTTCCGCACAGACCGATGTCATGGGCAGAAGCCTGCGTGCGCAGATGAAGTATGCGGACAAGATCAATGCGAGATTTACGCTGGTCCTGGGCGATAATGAGATCGCCGCAGGCGCAGCGGACGTGAAGAACATGAAAACCGGTGAAAAGGTAAGCATTTCACTGGATGATACCTTTGCAGAGCGCTTCTCGGATCTGCTCATGGCGTCCCTCTTTGATGAGGACGGCACATTTGGCAGCAGTATCGCAGGAGCAATGGGTAAGGAGGCATAATTATGGCAGAATCTATGGGAAATCTGCGCCGCACACATGGCTGCGGCGAAGTCACAGAGCCGGGCATGCAGGTGACTGTCGGCGGCTTTGTACAGTATATGCGAAACAAGAACAAGGTCATCTTCATCGTACTGCGTGACAGAAGCGGTGAGGTACAGCTGGTATTCAATGATGAGACCGACCGTGCGATCTTCGAGAAGGCAGCATCCGTCAAGAATGAGTATGTCCTCATGGTCAAGGGTACTGCAGTGAAGCGTCAGGATGTCAATCCGAACATGAAGACCGGTATGATCGAGATCGTTGCAGAGGATCTGCGCATTCTTTCCAAGGCAGAACCGCTGCCGTTCGTGATCAGCGACGAGACCAATGTCAATGAAGAACTGCGTCTGCAGTACCGTTACCTCGACCTGAGAAGAACACCCCTCCAGCAGAATCTGATCATGCGTCACAAGATCGCAAAGTGTGCTAGAGAATATTACTATGCAAACGACTTCATCGAGATCGAAACCCCCATGATGATGAAGTCCACACCCGAGGGCGCAAGAGACTATCTCATTCCGTCCCGTGTGCACAACGGCAAGTTCTACGCCCTGCCCCAGTCCCCGCAGATCTATAAGCAGCTGCTGATGGTTGCCGGTATGGAGCGTTATATCCAGATTGCCAGATGCTTCCGTGACGAGGATCTGCGTGCGGATCGTCAGCCGGAATTTACCCAGATCGACCTCGAGATGTCCTATGTTGATGTGGAGGATATCCTCGATATGACCGAGGGCTTCCTCGCAAAGCTCATGTCCGATGTGCTCGGTCAGGAAGTGACCCTGCCCCTGCCCCGCCTGTCCTATGCGGACGCTATGAACCGCTACGGTTCGGATAAGCCCGATACCCGTTTCGGCATGGAAATCTGCGATATTTCCGATCTTGTGAAGGATTGCGGCTTCGGTGTATTCTCCGGCGCAGTGCAGTCCGGCGGCAGCGTACGCTGCATCGTAGCAAAGGATGCGGCAAAGATCCTGACCCGAAAGGAAATCGACAAGCTGACAGAAATGGTGCGTGGCATCGGTGCAAAGGGTCTCGCATTCATCCGCTGGGCGGACGAAGCTCCCACCTGCGCATTCTCCAAGTTCTTCAGCGAAGAGGAAATGCAGAATATCCTCTCCACCATCGGCTGTGAAAAGGGGGACGTTGCCCTGTTCATTGCTGACAAGAACAGCGTGACACTGCCCGTTCTGGGCGCACTGCGTCTGCATGTGGCAAAGAAGCTGGACATCATTCCGGAAGACAAGCTGAATTTCCTGTGGATCACACAGTTCCCGTTCTTCGAGTGGGATGAGGATTCTAAGACTTGGCTCGCAATGCACCATCCGTTCACAATGCCGGAGGATGAATGCCTGCCCTACCTTGAATCCGATCCGGGTAAGGTGACAGCTAAGGCATACGACCTCGTTCTCAACGGCGTAGAGCTCTGCTCCGGTTCCATGCGAATCACCGACTATGAGCTGCAGCAGAAGATGTTCCGTGCACTGGGTCTCACCGATGAAGAGATCGAAGCAAAGTTCGGCTTCCTCGTGGAAGCATACCACTACGGCGCACCGCCTCACGGTGGTCTGGGCATTGGTCTGGACAGACTGGCAATGGTGCTGTGCAAGGCAGAGAGCCTGCGTGATGTGGTGGCATTCCCGAAGGTAAAGGATGCTTCCGAGATCATGAGCGCATGTCCGTCCGTTGTCGAGAAGGAAAATCTCGATGTATTGGGTATTGCGGTTGTGGAGAAGGCAGAAGAATAATCAAAACCACCCGTAGAACGGGTGGTTTGAAAAAGCCCTATAAGGGCATAATACTGACACTGCCCCTTAAGGGGCTGAGAAAGGTCTGCCAACTGCATTTCATTCTCAGCTACCCCTTAAGGGGTTATTTTTTCTTGCACTTTTCTCCGGTAAACGGATCTACCGATTCGAAAAGTGTTAATTGATCTCCTGCAATGTCTTCTTGCAACTGATTGCGGATATATTCGGCAATCTTCTTAGTATTCTTTCCCACAGTATCTACATAATACCCTCTGCACCAGAAGTGCCGATTCCCGTACTTGTACTTCAAATTTGCGTGACGGTCAAAGATCATCAACGAACTTTTTCCTTTCAGATATCCCATGATCTGTGCCACGCTATATTTCGGCGGTATTGCGATCAGCATATGAATATGATCTGGACACAGCTCTGCCTCTATGATTTCTATTCCTTTCTGATCACATAGTTTTCTCAATATTTTCCCAATATCCACCTTGATCTGATTGTATATGATCATTCTTCGATACTTCGGAGCAAATACCACATGGTACTTGCAATTCCACTTCGAATGTGCTAAACTATTTATATCGTCTCTTGTCATGACGATACCTCCTTTGTTATTCTAAGTTAGGTTGGCAGACCTTAACTTCATTATAACATTGGAGGTTCTCTTTTTCCACCATAGCTATAAGCTTTTTATCCCCCAGCATAGCTGGGGGTTTTCTTGCCAA
>JAZPZJ010000013.1:0-7104 GCA_045544635.1 Oscillospiraceae bacterium | reverse complement strand
GGTATTCCTTTTGGCATAAAAATGCCCCCTTTCGTTAGACTTGATTTCCGGTATATCTTTATTATACCACATTATCTAACAAAAGGGGAGCATTTCAAGGGCAGCTTTTTTAGGGAGTGTTGACACTAAAATAATACGCAGATTTTCGAGCACAATGTTATACAGCCAAACCTTTTCAATTGTGTCAGCACGACCTAATCCGCCACATGCGTCAGGATCAGCTCTCCGACCATCGCATACAGCGTATCCGTATCTTCGTATTCCGGCAGCAGTCCGCCGTCATTTCCCTTGAGCACCGTGCTCACATCCACATAATGCAGCCCCAGCTCATCGGACAGCGCAAACAGCGCCTTGTTCCAGTCGTTCACTGCACGGTTCGCCGCCGTATCCCCTGCCACGGGCAGCGCAGAGAGCACATACACCGGCGTTTCCGGCAGCGCTTTCTGCAGGCACTGCGCAAGGCTCCGCACGCCTTCCGGATCCTCCGGCGCACAGAACCAGAGATACACCGCCAGCGGCTGTGTCCGTGCGATCGCATCTGCCTGTTCCTGCTGCTTTGCCTCCGATGCCACAGCACCGGAAACGGCATCCGGAAAAATCATCTCGGATGCCGTCTTGTAACATGAAGTCAATGCGGTCACGTCCCCCACCCATGCACACATGCCGATGCGTGCGTCATCTGCACGTTCGGATTCCGGAACGGGGTTCACCGCCGCCGAAGGAACGCCCTGCGGCTCTGTTTCCAGCGGTACCGCTTCCTCGGTTGCCTCCGTGCTGCCGATGATCTCGTTCTCCCAGAAATCGGGCTGGGATGTTGCGGAAATCATGTACAGCGTAAAGCAGCCGCCGAATGCGATCAGTATCAGAAGCAGGAGCACACCCAGCTTGAACCGGATTCTCGGTTTTGCCTTTCGTGCCTCTACTTTACCATGCTTTCTCTTTCTCTGTGCCATCTCTGTCATCCTTTCTCTCTTTGAGAATCCTCTCATGAATATTATAACCGAAAGTGCTGATTTTTGCAATAGCTTTTCGGGATGTTTTTCAGAAAATCATGAAATTTTGTTGCAAATCCCAAAGTTCTGTAGTATAATAGTAAGTGAAGTTGATATACTGTCCCAAACAGAGAAACAGAAACGGGACGCAAACAGAACGGAGGCAATTTTTTATGTGCGGATTTGTAGGATTTACAGGACAGGTTCCCGATTCCGAACGTGTAATTGAAGCAATGATGGATACCATCCGTCACAGAGGGCCCGACGCATCGGGGCGCTATGTGGATGAACACATCGCCCTCGGGCACAGACGACTGAGTATCATCGACATCACCGCACAGGGCAACCAGCCCCTCTACAGCGAGGACGGCAATCTCGTGCTCGTCTTCAACGGCGAGATCTACAATTACCGGGAGATCCGTGCAGAGCTGCAGCAGCTTGGCTATCGCTTCCGTACCAGCACCGATTCCGAAGTGCTGATCTACGGCTATGCCGCTTACGGCACCAAGCTCCTCGAAAAACTCCGCGGCATGTTTGCCTTTGTCATCTGGGACAAGCGGAAGCAGACACTTTTCGGTGCCCGGGATTTCTTCGGCATCAAGCCTCTGTATTACGCAAACATGGATGGCATGCTTCTCTTCGGCTCCGAAATCAAAGCATTTCTCAAGCACCCCGGCTTCCGGAAGGAGCTGAACACGGCGGCACTCGAGGAATACCTGACCTTCCAGTATTCCGCCATGGAGGAAACTTTCTTCAAAAATGTATTCCGTCTGCAGCCGGCACACTACTTCCTCTGGAAGGACGGAAAAATGGACATCCGCCGCTACTGGGATGTGCAGTTCCATGCAGATGCACAGCCCTCCCTGGAGGATTGGGTACAGCAGATCTCCGGCGCGTTCCATGATTCTGTGGAAGCACACAAGATCGCTGATGTTGAGGTCGGCTCATTCCTCTCTAGCGGCGTGGATTCAAGCTATGTCGCCGCCGTTGCAGATGTGGACAAGACCTTCACCGTTGGCTTCGGTGATGACGAACGCTACAACGAGATCGGCTGGGCAAAGGAATTTTCAAACGCCATCGGCAAGCAGAATTTCAGCAAGGTCATTACCCCGGAAGAATACTGGGCATCCCTTTCGCACATTCAGTACCACATGGATGAACCCCTTGCCGATCCTGCGGCGATCGCACTGTATTTTGTCTGCGGACTTGCCGCAGAACAGCTCAAGGTCGTACTCTCGGGCGAGGGTGCGGACGAGATCTTCGGCGGCTATAATGTCTACAGTGAGCCGAATGCGACCGCATACGACCGTCTGCCGAGATGGATCCGCCGCTGCATTGGCAAAGCGGCAGGTATTCTGCCGGCAAAACGGGGCGTGAATTTCCTCGTGCGCAAGGGCAAGGATCTCGAAGAGCGCTTCATCGGCAATGCCTATATGTTCACCCCCGCCGAGCGCAAGGCTCTGCTGCGCATCCGCACGGATGCACCGGATCCGACCAAGCTCACGGCACATTATTACAACCGTGTCAGGGAAGCGGATGATGTCACAAAAATGCAGTACCTCGACCTGCACATGTGGATGGCAGGCGATATCCTCCTGAAGGCGGATAAGATGAGCATGGCGCATTCTCTGGAGCTGCGTGTACCATTCCTTGACAAGAAGGTCATGGCAGTGGCAGAGCAGATCCCCACAAAATACCGTGTGACACGAGATGAAATTACTGACGAGCACACGCCCTATATTACAAAATATGCGATGCGCCTTGCCGCAAAGCAGGACACACCGCAGGAAACTGCCAAGACCGCAGCCAAGAAAAAGCTCGGCTTCCCGGTACCGATCCGGGTTTGGCTCCGGGAGGATCAATACAGCAATATCGTCCGGGAACGCTTCGAAAGTGAGAGCGCAAAACAGTTCTTCCACACCGAACAGCTCCTCGCCCTGCTCGATGCGCATCGTGCCGGGAAAGCGGACAACAGCCGCAAAATCTGGACGGTGTTCATGTTCCTTGTGTGGTATGAAGTATTTTTTGAAAACGAAACGCAGACTTGACGGGGCCGGAACCCCTCCCCGTCTTTCCCCGCAAACGCCGAAAACAACAGCGAAAGGAGAACCATATGTCCAGCATTGTCACCTACAAATATATCAAGGAAAACAAGGATATCATGGAGTACATCCGCCGTGCGGACGAGGAGCTGGAAGCGCTTGGTTTCACCGAGCATTCCTTTGCCCATGTCGAACGTGTTGCGCATACCGCCTCCATGCTCCTCACAGAGCTTGGCTATGACGAACGCACTGCGGAGCTTGCAAAAATCGCAGGCATGATGCACGATATCGGCAACATCATCAACCGTGTCGATCATGCCCAGAGCGGTGCTGTTATGGCGTTCCGCCTGCTGGACAATATGAACATGCCCGCAGCGGAGATCAGCCAGATCATCTCCGCCATCGGCAACCATGACGAAAGCACCGGACAGCCCCTCAACCCCATTTCCGCTGCCCTCATCATCGCTGACAAAACCGATGTGCGCCGCAGCCGTGTGCGCAATACCGACCTGATCACCTTCGATATCCACGACCGTGTGAATTATGCCGTGGAACATTCCGAGGTGCATCTGAATGATGACAAAACCGCCGTGGTACTGGAGCTGAAGATCGACCCTGAGATCTCCTCGGTGGCAGAATATTTCGAAATTTTCCTGCACCGCATGCTGCTGTGCAAAAAAGCAGCCCAGTTCCTGAAGCTGAAATTCGAACTGATTATCAATGGCACAACTGTACTATAAATCAGGAGGTAACTTATGATTTCCGAACATCCGCATCTGATCGACCTCAACGACCATCCGCAGGCTTGGTGGAACGGCCTGCTTGACCTGGGCGAAAAGATCCTGCAGAATCCTGCACTCTATGCCAACAGCTGCAGGGGCAAGATCATGGGCACGCTCTTCTACGAGCCGTCCACCCGCACCCAGATGTCCTTCCAGACCGCCATGCTGCGTCTGGGCGGTACGGTCATCGGCTTTGACAATCCTTCGACCTCATCCGTTGCGAAGGGCGAAAACCTCAAAGACACAACAAAAATCGTGAGCAATTATGCAGATGTCGTCGTAATGCGCCACCCCACCGTGGGCGCAGCCAAGGCTGCCGCACTGACAGCGGACTGTCCCGTTATCAATGCCGGTGACGGCGGACACCTGCACCCGACCCAGACACTGACCGATCTGCTCACGCTCAAGGTGGAAAAGAAAACACTCTCCGGTCTGACCATCGGTCTGTGCGGTGACCTTTACAACGGCAGAACCGTGCACTCCCTGTGCAAGGCAATGAGCTGCTATCCGGACAACCATTTCATCATGATCTCTACCAAGGAGCTGCGCATGCCGTCCTACATCAAGGATTTCATCCGTGCAAACGGCGGTACCTTTGAAGAAACCGAAAACCTCGAACAGGTCATCGGCAGACTGGACATGCTGTACATGACACGCATCCAGAAGGAACGCTTTGCGTCCGAGGAAGAATATCTGGCACAGAAGGATACTTATATCCTCACACCGAAAAAAATGCAGCTGGCAAAGCAGGACATGATCGTCATGCATCCCCTGCCCCGTGTGGACGAGATCACCGTTTCCGTCGATGACGATCCGAGAGCGATGTATTTCAAGCAGGCAAAATACGGCATGTACATCCGCATGGCGCTGATTCTGACCATGCTCCAGAGCACTGCAAAGACCGAACTGCTCAAGGGATCGACCCATCCGGGCATAGTCTGCAGCAATCCGAAATGCATCACGCATGCGGAGCCCTACCTTCCCAAGAGCTTCACAGGTACGGGTACCACTCTCGTATGTGAGTACTGCGACCATCGGCTGCTGCTGGAACATTGAGTGCGGCAATTTTACGATCCATAATGAAAAAGCGAACCGGCATCGTTCCGGTTCGCTTTTTTACTTCCGCCCCCCCCCGCAAGAACGTTCTCGAAAGTTCCTCCCTTTTCACTTATTATCGCACAAATTTGTAAATATTGTCAATTGTAAACAGATGATAAAAAAACTTTTTTCCATGTGTGCTAAAATTGCAAAAACCTATTGAAAAATGAAACAGTTTGTGATATGATAAGTACATGTAAAACTGTCGGACAAGCAGCTTTGCAGCATCAAAATACCCCGTCAAAACGACGGCATCCGCCGCACGCTGATGCGATTCACTGGAGGAGTGTAGAATATGAGTAATGTAAGACCGGAATCCATGGCAAGAATCACCACCCCTGAACTGGCGCAGGCTTTTATTGAGGAGCAGATCGCCGAGGTTCGTGCGCAGGTCGGTGACAAGAAGGTACTGCTGGCACTGTCCGGCGGTGTGGACAGCTCCGTTGTGGCGGCGCTCCTGATCAAGGCAATCGGCAAGCAGCTGGTCTGCGTGCATGTCAACCATGGTCTGATGCGTAAAGGCGAAAGCGAACAGGTCATCGAGGTATTCCAAAATCAGCTTGATGCAAACCTGATCTATATTGATGCGACTGACCGTTTCCTCGACCTGCTGGCAGGTGTGGAGGAGCCGGAAAAGAAGCGCAAGATCATCGGCGGTGAATTTATTAAGGTATTTGATGAAGAGGCAAGCAAGCTGGAAGGCATTTCTTTCCTTGCACAGGGCACCATTTATCCCGACATTCTTGAGAGTGACGGTGTGAAGGCACATCACAATGTCGGCGGTCTGCCCGAGGACATGCAGTTTGAGCTGGTTGAGCCTGTAAAGCTTCTGTATAAAGATGAGGTTCGTGTTGTCGGCAAGGCACTGGGTCTGCCGTCCTCCATGGTAGATCGTCAGCCGTTCCCGGGTCCGGGTCTGGGTGTACGCTGCCTGGGTGCGATCACTCGTGACCGTCTGCATGCACTGCGTGAAGCAGATGCGATCCTGCGTGAGGAATTTGACAACGCAGGTCTGAACAAGACTGTATGGCAGTATTTCATCGCTGTTCCGGATATGAAGAGCGTCGGCGTAAAAGATGACAAGCGCTATATGGGCTGGCCGGCAATCATCCGTGCGGTAAATACTACCGATGCCATGAGTGCAACCATTGAAGAGATCCCCTATGCACTCCTGCACAAGATCACAGACCGTATCACAACAGAGGTTGAGGGCATCAACAGAGTACTGTATGACCTGACACCCAAGCCCATCGGAACAATTGAGTGGGAATAATCCCGCTTGACTGCATAAACTATCCGCTAAATGTATGAAAGGAAGTATCACTATGGAAAAGATCTACACCGGCAAGACCAAAGACGTTTACAAGCTCGAGAACGGCAACGTTATGCTCAAGTTCAAGGATGACTGCACCGGCAAGGACGGCGTTTTTGATCCGGGCGAGAATTCTGTTGGTCTGACAATCGACGGCATCGGCAAGGCAAACCTCGAGACTTCTGTTTACTATTTTGAGAAGCTGAAGGCTGCAGGCATCAAGACACACTATGTCAGCGCTGACCTTGAGAACGCAACAATGGAAGTACTTCCGGCAACTGTATTCGGTCATGGTCTGGAAGTAATCTGCCGTCTGGTAGCAACCGGCAGCTTCATCAGAAGATACGGCGAATACATGGTTGACGGCACACCGATCGAGGGCGGCTATGTAGAGTGCACCTTCAAGAACGACGAAAAGGGCGATCCGCTGGTAACAAGCGAAGGTCTGGCAGTTCTGGGCGTTATGACACAGGAAATGTTTGAGAGCATGAAGGAGCAGACCCTGAAGATCACAAAGATCGTTGCTGACGATCTGAAGACCATCGGTCTGGATCTGTGGGATATCAAGTTCGAGTTTGGCTACAACAACGGCGAAGTCATCCTGATCGACGAGATCGCATCCGGCAATATGCGTGTATACAAGGATGGCGTAATTGTAGATCCGGTTGAACTGACAAAGCTGATCAACAACAGAGCATAAGCCATACGGCTTACATAAATAAGAACGCTGCTGCGGCTTGAAATGCTCCCCTTTTGTTAGATAATGTGGTATAATAAAGATATACCGGAAATCAAGTCTAACGAAAGGGGGCATTTTTATGCCAAAAGGAATACCGAACAAGAAGTATACAGCGGAGTTTAAAATCAAGGTAGTGGAA
>JAZPZJ010000012.1:0-4081 GCA_045544635.1 Oscillospiraceae bacterium | reverse complement strand
CTCCTTATGCAAAGCTGATCACACAGCTGTTCGGTGACAGAATGTACATTGCTAACGCAACTGGCTGCTCCTCTATCTGGGGTGGTTCTGCACCGTCCACACCTTATACATTCAACAAGAAGGGCTACGGTCCGGCTTGGTCCAACTCTCTGTTCGAGGACAACGCAGAGTTTGGTTATGGTATGTTCCTCGGTCAGGAGACTCTGAGAAACCGTGCAATCGCAAAGGTTGAGGCTCTGGCTGAGACAACTGACAATGCTGACGTTAAGGCAGCAATCGACGAATTCCTCGCAACCAAGAACGACGGCGCTGCAAACACACCGGCATCCGAGAAGCTGAT
Source organism: Oscillospiraceae bacterium (assembly GCA_045544635.1). GTDB lineage: Bacteria > Bacillota > Clostridia > Oscillospirales > Ruminococcaceae > UBA3855. The sequence continues at coordinate 3,741 of JAZPZJ010000012.1, read as the reverse complement.
CGCTGCTCTGGAGGCTTGCGGCTGTGACGCTGCTAAGGCAGTTCTGGCTGAAAAGGATTACCTGCGCAAGAAGAGCCAGTGGATCTTCGGCGGCGACGGCTGGGCATATGACATCGGCTTCGGCGGTCTGGACCACGTTCTGGCATCCGGCAAGAATGTAAACGTTATGGTATTCGATACCGAGGTTTACTCCAACACCGGCGGTCAAGCTTCCAAGTCCACTCCTACCGGTGCGATCGCACAGTTCGCAGCAGCTGGTAAGGTTGTAAAGAAGAAGGATCTGGCTGGTATCGCAATGAGCTACGGCTATGTATATGTTGCACACATCGCTATGGGTGCTGACATGAACCAGTGCCTGAAGGCAATGCGTGAGGCTGAGGCTTATGACGGTCCGTCCCTGATCATCGCATATGCTCCGTGTATCAACCACGGTATCAAGACCGGTATGTCCACAGCACAGGCTGAGGAGAAGAAGGCTGTTCAGGCTGGTTACTGGCATCTGTTCCGTTACAATCCGGAGCTGAAGGCAGAGGGCAAGAACCCGTTCGTAATGGATTCCAAGGCTCCGAACACTGACGAGTTCAAGGACTTCCTGATGGGTGAGGTTCGTTACAACGCTCTGGCTCGCCAGAATCCGGAGAGAGCTGAGGCTCTGTTCGATGCAGCTGTTGAGAATGCAAAGGATCGTTACGATTATCTGACCAGACTCGCTGCACTGTACAACAACGACTAAGCTTTAAGCTTGTATTTACTGCATGTCCCTTTCCTTTGGATAAGGGACATGCTTTATGAGAAAATATGGACGTCCGGAATTCCTGATCTGCTGCGGTTTTCTGCAGGTGCGCCGACAAGCATGGCGGAGGATTCCAGCGGCTCCGGATCCGGAACGTTTTCAATGTAGAGCATGAGAGATAAAAAATTTCAAAGAACCCCCGATTCTCGCTGACAGAGGATCGGGGGTTCTCTAATGTATTCAGGCGCTTTTCCGGAAGCACTGCATGATGGACGAAACGATCGGCACGGCGAACGAAAAGGCGAGCGCCTGCCAGAGGATGTTTCCGGAAAGGGCGGCAGTGCCGAAGATCACCTGTGCCTGCGGCAGCCAGATCGTTGCAGCCAGCAGTGCAGCCGAGACAATCACCGCACCAATGAGCTTCGGGTTGGAAAAATACCGCACGGTGAAGATGCTGCCGTGCTCCGCTTTGCACTCGAATACATGGATCAGCTGCGAAACCACCAGTGTCAGTAGCGCCGCCGTTCTTGCGGCAGGAAGCGCTGCACCGAACCGTAGTGCTGTGCTGAAGGAACCGAGTGTGCAAAGTCCGATGAGGATGCCCCTCCAGACGATCTTTCCCATCAGTCCGTCTGCAAAGAAGCTTTCATCCGGCTTGCGGGGCGGTTTTTTCATAATGTCCCGGTCGGGCGGCTCAAGTCCGAGTGCGATCGCCGGCAGACCATCCGTGGCAAGATTGACAAGCAGGAGCTGCACCGGCAGCAGCACCACCGGCATGCCCATGAGGATGCCGAGGAACATCGTGATGACCTCACCGATGTTGCAGGAAAGCAGATACCGCACAAACTTGCGGATATTGGAATAAATACACCGCCCCTGCTCCACCGCCTTCACAAGCGTGGCAAGGTTGTCGTCCATGAGGATCACATCCGCCGCCTGCTTGGCGACATCCGTGCCGCTTTCGCCCATGGCAACGCCCACGTCCGCTTCTTTGATGGCGGGGGCGTCATTTACGCCGTCGCCCGTCATGGTGACAATACTGCCCTGCCGCTTGAAGGCACGCACAAGCCGCAGCTTGTGGGCAGGATTCACCCGGGCAAATACCGAGATCTTCGGGAGTCTGCTGTCAAGCTGGGTATCGCTCATGAGATCGAGTTCATCCCCCGTCACCACCTCGCCCCCACGCAGGAGACCTGCCTGCTTTGCGATGGCGGCGGCGGTTTTTTTATGGTCGCCCGTGATCATGACCGTGCGCACGGATGCTGCCGCACAGGTGCGGATGGCTTCCTTCGCCTCGGCTCTGGGCGGATCAAGCATGCCGGTGACACCGAGGAATACCATACCGCTTTCACTGTCAGAAAGCCCCGAAACACTGTGCTTTTCTGCGAATGCGAGCACACGCAGCGCCTGCTCCGAGAGCGCTTCCGTCTGTTGGAGGATCTGCTTCTGGAGCGCAGTCGTCAGGGGTACGGTGCCGCTTTTTGTCAGGACAAGGCCGCATTTGCGCAGGATCACGTCCGCTGCGCCCTTGGCATAGGCGGTCTGTTCGCCGCCCTTTCGGGTGATGACCGTCATGCAGCGGGTGTCGCTGTCAAACGGCTCTTCGGCGGTACGGCTGTGGTCGGAGAGGGTTTTTGCCGAGATACCGCCCTTTGCGGCAGCTGCAAGAAGTGCGGTTTCGGTCGGATCACCAACCGCTGTCCAGCTGCCGCCCCCCGTCAGGGTGCCGCGGTTTCTGGAGGCGGTGTCTTCGGGGGAGGAGATCTCGCCGTTGTTGCACAGCACAGCGCAGCAAAGCAGATGCTGCAGCGGCGGCACACTCACGGGGTTCACATGCATCCCGTCCTCAAGGATCGCACCCTCCCGGCGCAGGGCATTGCCCGTCACGGAGAATTCCTGCTCGGCAGTGCAGATTTTTGTCACTGTCATGCGGTTTTCGGTGATGGTACCGGTCTTGTCGGAGCAGATCACGGATGTACAGCCCAGTGTCTCGACGCTGTGCAGGCGGTTGACGAGGGCTTTGTGCTTCATCATGCGGTTCACGGCAAGCGCAAGCGCAATGGTCACGGTCGCCGGCAGTCCCTCGGGGATGGCGGCAATGGCGATGGAAATGCCGGTCATGAGCATATCAAATACGGGTTCGCCCCGCAGAACACCTGCGCCGAAAACGGCGATGCACACGCCGATACAGATCACGGCGAGCACCTTGCCAAGCTCCCCAAGGCGCTTCTGCAGAGGTGTTGCGGTGCGTTCGATATCGGAGAGCATGCCCGAGATCTGTCCCATCTGCGTCTGTTTTCCGGTTGCGGTGACGGTTGCGATGCCGCTGCCCCGTGTAATGGCAGTGCCGGCATAGAGCAGGTAGGGACGATGCATGCCGGTCAGATCCATGGTCATGCTGCCGCTTTGTTTCGGGATGGGTTCCGCCTCGCCCGTGAGGACGGATTCATTGGCATAGATCCGGTTTGCGGTCGTAAGCAGGCAGTCGGCAGGCACGCAGTCGCCGGCTTCGATCGAGATACAGTCCCCGGGAACGAGCTGGCTTGCCGGAAGCTCCTGCAGAACGCCGTCACGCCAGACACGGGCGGTGGGGGCGGTCATATTGCGCAGCGCTTCGAGGGTTTTCTCCGTGCGGTATTCCTGCACAAAGCCGAGAATGGCGTTGAGCAGGACGATGACGATGATGGTGACAGCGTCCGTCCATTCACCGAGCAGGGCAGAAATGCCCGTTGCTGCGAGCAGGATGAGCACCATTGCGTCCTTGAACTGCCCGAAGAAAATGCGCAGCGGTCCCGGTGGTTTGGTCTGCGCAAGGACATTTTCGCCGTATTCCCGCAGCCGCTCCTGCGCCTGCACACGGGTGAGTCCGTTCATAGAATCAACCTCCCATAAGATTTGCTGATTCCAGTGTATGCGGGTAGGGTGTGGGATATGACAAATTTCCCCCACCCCCTGACCCCTCCCCAAAGCGGAGTGCTTTTCGGCTATATACTGGGGGGGCTGTAGGT
>JAZPZJ010000011.1:0-34471 GCA_045544635.1 Oscillospiraceae bacterium | reverse complement strand
CAGTCCCTCGAATGTCAGGTCATAGATACCAGGTGCGAGGCCGCCAGTCTTGAATGTCAGTGTGAATACTGCTGCGCCGTCAGCGGAGAGCTGTACGTTGTCAGCCAGTGTGTAGTTTGTACCAGCGAAGATCAGTTCTGCCATATTGGATACGAAGCTGAGATCTGCATATGCATCGCCAGCGGTTACTGTATCAACTACAGGACCTTCTTCCTGACCCATGTTCATGATGTAGCTGTTGATGCCGTTCTCGTCACCTACTACAGTTACTGTAATGGTAGCTGTTTCGCCAGCATATACAGAATCTGTACCGATGATCCATGCGCCATCCTCGCCAACAGTTGTAGGCTCTACAACCTCAATCCAACCATCGTCAGTATTGGGGATGAGCTTCACCATGTCGATATTGTAGATTTCCAGATCCTCGAAAGTCAGGTCATAAGTACCTGCTTCATCAGGAGCTGTGAACTCTGCGTAGAATACTACAGCATTGTCTGCTGCTACGATGTTCTCGTCCTTTGTGGTGTTTGTACCAGCAAAGATCAGACCATCAGGATTGAATGTCAGACCCAGTTCTGCATAAGCATCACCAGCAGTTGCGCCGTTGAATACCGGGCCAGCTTCCTGTGCCATGTTCAGGATGTAGCTGTTGATACCATCTACATCGCCTACAACGGTTACAGGTACGGATACCTTCTCACCGGGCTCAGCAGTTACTTCGCCGATGATCCAGGTAGCGTCGATCTCAGAGCTTGCTTCAGTAAACTCTGTCTCATCTTCTACAACCTTGATCCAGCCGTCCTTTTCCTTCGGGATGAGCTGAACCATGTCGATATCATAGAGCTCGAGGCCATCGATCGTCAGATCATATGTACCAGCTGCTTCAGGAGCTGTGAACTCTACGTTGAATACAACTGCACCGTCAACTGCTACTACATTCTGATCGAGTGTGTAGTTTGTGCCGGCAAATGTCAGTGCATCCATGTTGAATACAAAGCTGAGGTCTTCATATGCATTGCCTGCAGATGCGCCCTCTGCTACAGGACCTGCATCCTGTCCCATCTTGAGGATGTAGCTGTTGATACCATCAACATCACCGGTAACAGTAACCGGAACGGTTACCTTCTCACCAGGAGCTGCTTCAACAGTACCGATTGCCCATTCAGCATCGATTTCCTTGGAACCGATCGGAGGATCAGTAGGCTCGGGAGTAGGCTCAGGTGTCGGCTCGGGAGTAGGCTCGGGAGTAGGCTCAGTTGTGGGCTCTTCACCGATTGTGATAGTACCGGTCAGCAGCTCAGGATTGAGTGCATTACCGTTCTCATCGCCAACCTTGAACTCTGCAAAGGAAACAATGTATTCGCCAGGTGCTACACCAGCGGTATCCATTGCTACTGTTACTATAGGAGCACCCTCTACAGCGTACTGTGCACTCTGGTCATCTGTCTCATTTGCACCGATGATCATTACTTCGCCGGGGTTAGCAACGAAGTTGTTGATTCTGTCATAAGCGGTACCCTTGCTGATGTCAAGAACCTCAAAACCGAGGTCTGCAGGATTCTTGCCGTCAACCAGCAGCTGGAACTGATAAGCACCAGTACCCGGGTCATTTGTTACAGTTACTTCTACGAATACAAAACCATCAGCGTCCGGTGTGGTATCGTTGATGTCCCATGCAAAGCCTTCAACAGGCTCCGGTGTCGGCTCGGGAGTGGGCTCAGGAGTGGGCTCCGGCTCAACATCACCGATTGTAATAGTACCGGTCTCCAGCACAGGGCTGAGTGCGTTACCATTCTCATCGCCAACCTTGAATTCTGCAAAGGAAACTGTGTAAACACCATCAGCTACACCAGCGGTATCCAGTGCTACTGTTACTACAGGAGCACCCTCTACAGCGTACTGTGCGCTCTGGTCATCTGTCTCGTTTGCACCAATGATCATTACTTCGCCGGGATTAGCAACGAAGTTGTTGATTCTGTCATAAGCAGTGCCCTTGCTGATGTCAAGAACCTCAAAGCCGAGATCAGCAGGATTCTTGCCATCTACCAGCAACTGGAACTGATATGCGCCAGTACCAGGGTCATTTGCTACTGTTACTTCTACGAATACAAAGCCATCGCCATCGGGCGTAGAGTCATTGATATCCCAAGTGAACTCATCCGCCTGTGCCTTCGGAGCATCCGTCGGAGCAGCAGTCAGCGCAGAAGCCGGCAAAGTACTTGCAATCATGGAAGCACACATGCTGATTGCAGTCAATGCTGATAAAAATTTCTTCATCGCGCATATTTCCTTTCTTAAATATTAAGTTTTAGAATACCATGTTCAGGCAGGGAAGCCCCACCTGAACACGATTGTATTTCTGCGTTATGAATTACTTTGTCGGCAGAGCTTCAACCAGACCGATCAGGTACTTCAGGATCTCGATGGAGTCTTCACCGTTGATCTTGTCATCATACATGCAGTTAGCAACTTCCTTCTGATAATCATCCAGAGTTGCCTCAACGGACTCACCATTGTAACCTGTCAGAGCTCTGTTCAGCATTACGATGTCAACCAGCTCAACCTTGCCGTTCTTGTTTACGTCACCATAGAGGTAGTCGCCAGGCTGAGTGGGCTCCGGTGTGGGCTCGGGAGTGGGCTCAGGAGTCGGCTCCGGATCAACTTCGCCGATTGTGATAGTACCGGTTCCCAGAACAGGATCGAGTGCATTACCGTTCTCATCGCCAACCTTGAACTCTGCGAAGGAAACAGTGTATACGCCATCAGCTACACCAGCGGTATCCAGAACTACTGTTACAACGGACTCACCCTCAACAGCGTACTGTGCGCTCTGGTCGTCTGTCTCGTTTGCACCGATGATCATTACTTCGCCGGGGTTAGCAACGAAGTTGTTGATTCTGTCATAAGCTGTACCCTTGCTGATGTCGAGAACCTCAAAGCCAAGGTCAGCAGGATTCTTGCCGTCAACCAGCAGCTGGAACTGGTAAGCGCCAGTACCCGGGTCGTTAGATACAGTAACCTCTACCCATGCAAAACCATCAGCATCAGGTGTGGAATCGTTGATATCCCATGTGAACTCATCAGTATCAGGAGTATCGGGATCTGTGGGCTCAGGAGTGGGCTCGGGAGTGGGCTCCGGTGTCGGCTCAGGAGTGGGCTCCGGATCAACATCAGAATCGCCTACAACGATTGTCAGACCCTCGAGAGTGCCAGCCAGTACCTGACCGCTGCCATCGTTTACGAAGGAGCCCTTGGTCTCGCCGTTCTCATTTACGCCGTTTGCGATCAGATCAACAGAGTATGTACCGTCAACGATTGCATCGTCCAGAGTTACGTCGAACTGTGTCAGAGCGAACTCATCGGAAGAAGAGCCCAGGAAGTGAGCTGTTGTTGCATAATCATCATAGATTGTTGCATCGAAGCTGTATGTCCACATCCAGCCCAGACGCTCGATACCTGCATCCTTGCCATCATATGTGATGCCAGCGCCATAGTTGTTGGAGTGCATATAAGCGATATTGCCGCAGCCGCTCTTGTACTTCTTCAGCTTGTTTACATAGCCAAAGCAGTTAACGAAAGCAGTGGTAGAGAATGTGTACTCAGTACCATTGCACATTGTGGTGTAAGATGTGTCAGCATTTACTGCTGCAGAATCAGACAGGTCAACACCCTCTTCAGAGAGGTGAACCATGTTGCTGCTACCCTGTACGATAGCACCGCACTGCTGGATTGCAACGTTTGCCGGATCAGCATCAATGTACTGACCTACGGAGAATGTAGCACCAGCTGCATCAGCTGCGGATGCAAATGTGATGGTCTTGCCATCCTCGGATACAGTGTAGTTACCTTCAGATTCAACCTTCAGGTAGAAACCTACCTCATCGCTTGTGTAAGCGAATACAGACACAACGCCTGCTGCCATGCTTGCGCACATAGCGGCTGCTGTCAGTGCAGAAACAACCTTCTTCATAACAAATAATTCCTTTCTGTTTTGTTTTGTGCTATACATTTGCAATCCGCTCCGTCATGGATTGCGCCTCTTCTTGATGTCACAACTAAGATGTCACATTCATGGCTGCTTACGCAACCGGAAGTGCGTCAATGAGCTTAACGATGTACTTCATGATGTTCAGGGAGTCGTTTGCAGAAGGATCGCCGTCCTTGTCAACGTCTGCATTTACTGAACCCTGCTCACTCAGAGAACCGCCGCCCAGCAGGTACTTGTTCAGAACGATGATGTCCAGAACGTCTACCTCGCCGTCTACATTTACGTCACCGTACTTTACATCAGTGGGCTGATCGCCGGACGCTACAGTTACAGAACCGTTGTCCACTGCTGCTGTGTACTGTGTTACAGTGTAATCTGCACCGATATTACCAATGGAGATCTCTGCGTTTGTTACGCCGGAACCCTCCGTTGTTTCACGATCGATTGCACCAATTTCGAACGCAGATACTGCACCATCAGCAGCATCAGTATTTACTGTGCCGGTGATTGTGAGGAACACGCCATCTTCTGTGATCCAATATGCTGCGTCATCAAGACCGGTAGTGTAGGTTGCGTTGATCACGCCAGCTGTGCTGTAATCAGCTTCGAATGCAGCTACGCCCTCGAAATCCTCAACGCCATCCGCTCCTGTGTTTGCAATTGCACCAGCAGTTACGCCAGTGACTGTTACGATACTTGCATCATAGTTGATTGCAAATTCGCATACGGAGATGCCGGCAGTCGGTACACCGCTCAGGGATACGTTCATTGTGAACTCTTCTCCTGCTGCTGCAGTCACCTTTTCTGCCGAGATTGTTACTTCATCCGCTGCAGATACTGCCTGTGCTGAAACTGCTGCCAGCATGGAGATAGCTGCCAGGCCAGCAACAAATTTCCTTACCTTCATCTTCTTTCCTCCTTCTTTGATTTAAAATGTAATACAAAGCAATATAACCAAAGGAATATCTCCCCTCAACTATATCCTTATACTAACACAGCAGCATAAGGGTCATGGCATGACTCTCCCCTATATCTACTTATTGTTATTATAGAACAAAATATCACATAAGTCAAGAGAATTTCTAGTATTTTGTGCAGGATGTAGAAAAGTGATTTCCCTATTTAGTCAATTCACACAAAGGTGAAGAACTTTTTGTCGAGAATCACCGCTCTGTTTCGCGTCCAAGCGCAAAATACGCCCATTCCTTTTTGCCATCTTTATTATATATCACATACGAAAAAAAGTAAATACTTTTTTGAAAAATCATCAATTTATACAATTCTGGGATGCGCATTTATATGGTTTACACAAAAGCAGGAAATCTTTCAGTTTATTTTAGGATTTCCTGCTTTTATCATCAAAAAATATTCAATTTTCTGTGTTTTTTATTCTGTTAATTTCCGGTATTCTTCGGGGACATTTGCTGTGATGATCTGGTCGATCACACTCCAGCTCCAGGTCTTTGCAGTTCCCCACGGAGAGTAGGGCAGTCCATGCCCTGCCACAAGGTCATCCGTGTACTGATAATAAGGATAGATCCGCAGATTGGAAAGGCTGCCGTCATCATAATGTGTGATGACGGGGGTTACGGTCACATTCTCGACCGTCACAGCACCGCCTGCACGCTTTAAGTCAAATTCTGCCATACCGCCGACCATATTGAAGCTGTCGGTCTGCGCAGAAATGAAGTTGCCGAGCGAATAGAACACGAAGCCCTGTGTGCCGTCGGATCTGGTCACATATTCCATCGTCTGCAGAGTATGGGAATGGGTTCCGATAATCACATCCGCACCCCATTCGATCATATCCGCCGCAAGCTCCTTCACAGCATCACTGACAGTATGGGTATCCTCCAGTCCCCAGTGTGCGGAAACGACAACTGCATCCACCATGCCGTCGAGTTCCTTGATCTGTTCCTCGATCAGATCAGTCTGACTCGTGAGCGGGATCTCCATTTCGGAATCGCTCGGCAGGCTGTAGCCGTTGATATGCTCTGTGTAAGCAAGATAGCCGACGGTCATACCGTTGACTTCGGAAATACGGTAATCGCACATATCCTGATAATCCCGGTAGCAGCCGATCACACGCAGGCTGTCCGTCTCCGAGATCTTGCCGTCCCAGTAGTCGAGCGTGGCGCTCAGACCGCCGGTGCCTTTGTCTAGCGCATGGTTATTCGCCATGCAGATCACATCAAATCCCAGGTCGACCAGCTCATCACCGACGGCAGTCGGGGAATTGAAATTGAAATTGGACCCGGAGATCTCATATTCATCATTCGCCATGATGGTCTCCTGATTGATGTAGGCAACATCGGCTGCGGCAACCTTATCTGCCACACTCTGGTAGCAGTAATTAAAATTGTATTCCTCGCCATCGGCAGCGTGGGTCTGCGCAGACTGGTAAACACGTTTCTGCACGAGGTTATCACCGACGGCCAGGAAATGCACAGAAGTTTCCTGCAGTGCAGGATCCTCGGTGGTCGGCTCTGTCGGTAACTCAATGGTTCCTGTCGGGTCAGTGGTGTTCTGCTGCATGTATGTATTCTCCTGACTGATGCGGGTCGTGCGGCAGCCGCACAGGGACACTGTCAGGAGCAGGGCAGCACATGCTGCCAGAATTCGGTTTCTCATATTTCTCATCCTTTCCGCCCTGCGCAGAGGGCTGACATCCTTACCCTACAGTATAGCATATTTTGGGGATAAATGCAATATCTAATCGAAAATTTGGCGGGTAATTTGGCAAGCGCCGCTCCGTGAGGACACTGCTTTTTTTATTTCATGCATATCCGCAGGATTTTCCGGCACACTAACCAAAAAGAGGTGATACCATGTCCGAACGCTTTGACGGCGGTTATCTGGAACAGCCGATTCCTGCAAGTCTTGAAGAAACCATTGCCAACATCCGCCATATCTCACAGAACAGCTCCGACGTCCTCATCAACCGTGTGACCTTCGGGGGAATTCCCTGTGCGCTGCTCTGCTGCGAGGGTATGGTGGGAATGAGCTTCATATCGCATCTGGTCATTGAACCGCTGACGAAAATACCGCAGATGCCGGACAGCGACGCACTGTTCGATCATGTCCGCAATCATCTGCTGCTCTCCATCGACCGTCCCGTGGTATACAATTACGGTGAACTGTTCCGAACGCTCAATTCGGGATTTGCCGTGCTCATCGCTGAGGGACAGACCAGGGCATTTGCCTTTGGTGCACAGGGCTTTGACCGCCGCAGTGTAGGGGAACCATCGGGCGAAGCCAATGTCCTCGGGGCACGGGACGGCTTTGTGGAGGTCATCCGTATGAACATGACCCTCCTGCGCCGCCGCATGAAATCCCCCTACCTGAAGCTGGAACTGTCAAACATCGGCACGATCAGCCGCACGGATATCTGTCTGTGCTACCTGCATGACCGTGTTTCCCCGAAGCTCGTGCGGCGGATCAAGGAAAAGCTGCTTTCGACCGAACTGGAAACCATCCTCTCCACGGGATACCTGCAGCCGTTTCTTGAGAACCGCAGGGGCGGTCTCTTTGACAGTGTCAGTCTGACTGAACGCCCCGATGTCCTGTGCGCCAAGCTCCTGGAGGGGCGAGTAGGGATCCTGATTGACGGCACACCGTTTGCGCTGGTCGTTCCGAAGCTCTTTGTCGAGAGTTTCCAGTCGCTGGACGATTATAATTTCAAGCCCTATTATGTCACGCTCATCCGTTGGCTGAAATATGCTGCATTTTTCATCGCCATGCTCCTGCCGGCGCTGTATATTGCCATCAGCCAGCATCACCCCGAACTGCTCAACAGCACGCTGCTGATGATCCTTGCAGAGGCGGAAGCGGAAGCGCCCCTTTCCCTCGTCACAGAAGCGATCGGCGTGCTGCTGATGTACGAGATCATTCGTGAAGCCGGACTGCGGCTGCCGAAGGCAGTGGGCGGTGCGGTGAGCATCGTGGCAGGACTCATCATCGGCGATTCGGCAGTTTCCTCGGGACTGATCAGCACCCCCATGCTGACGATGGTCGCCATCTCGGTCATTGCCGGTTATGTCATCCCCGATCTTAATCAGGCAGTCACCGTCCTGCGCATTCTGTTCATTCTCTGCGGCGGACTCTGGGGATTGTTCGGCGTGGCGCTGCTGGGTATGGTCGTCCTGTTCAATCTCTGCGCCGCCGACGCCTTCGGCTATCCGCTGACTGCGCCCCTTTCCCCGCTTCATCCGAGAGGATTGCGTGACGTGGCGACAAGGGTGAATTTCCGCCGGCTGCAGAAAGGACATTTTACAGTGGAGGAATATCATGAGTAGGATTCACCCAAGTCAGCTGTTCGCCATTCTGATGCTTTCCGCCGCATGGTCGGTGCTCTGTCTGCCGGAGGCGGATACCAGCGCCCGGCTCATCGGCATTGTGCTTGCCTGCGGGGTGCAGCTGCTTCTGAGCATCCCGATGCTGCTGCTGGCGGCGCAGCATTTCTCCCTGTCACAGACCGCCGCCCGCCACAAGTGGCTCGGCTTTGTCTATATTCTGTTCTTTCTGCTCTGGGGTGCGAACGGCTTTTCCCAGCTTGGAACGGTTACAGCAGAGATCTCGCTGCCCGTTTCGGGGAGTCTGACCGCAGCGGTACTGATGACGGCAGTCTGTCTCTACACCGGCTCACAGGGTCTGCGTACCATGGCAAGGAGTGCACCCTTTGTGCTCGGGCTTCTGCTCCTTTCTATGATCGTGCTCGTCATCGGCGCCTACAGCCGCATTGATGTGACAAGGCTTGCGCCAAGAACGGAGGGTTTCCTTGACGGCGGCTTCTCCTATTTCTGCATGGGCGGTGAGCTGACGGCGGCATGGGTTCTGCTCGACCGCACGGACGGCGGACGCAAACGAGCGGTCTGGGGATACCTCCTCAGCAAGGCAGCATTCGCCTGTCTGGTGCTGTTCCTGTGCATCTGTGCAGCAGGACGGCTCACGGTATTGTCGGATTTTCCGTTCTTCACCCTGACCGCCCTTTCGCAGCCCCTGCAAAGCCAGCGTGCGGATGCATTGTATATTCTGGTATTCGTCATGCTCTACGTTATGCACATCACCTTGCAGACAGGCGTGATCTCCCATCTGCTGCAGGCAATGTTCCCGAAATGCCGGGGCGCCGCTCCCATATCCCTTGCATTGATGCTGCTTCTATCGTGGGTGCTGCCGCTCACGGGCAGCAGCACAAACCCGGTCTACGGGCTGCTGATCCTTATCACGGCATTTGTCATTCCGGCAGTATTCTATTTCCTCCGGAGGTATTCCCATGAAACCACACCACCTGCTCCCCCTTCTGCTGCTTCCGCTCCTGCTGACGGGCTGCGGCACGGAGCACATCAGTAAACGCATCTACACCCAGGGGCTTGGGCTGACGGGCGATACAGCACTGACCCTCTATGCGCAGGCATTCGGCAAGGAGGAAAGCTTCTCCTCGGACGGTGCCACTGCCGCAGAAGCACTGCGGCACTGTGAAGCTGCACAGGGCAGTCCCATTTTCATCGGTCACACCGAATTGCTCTGTCTGGACGGCAGCCGCACCCTCGAAGAGGTACGGGACCTGCTCTCCTCACAGGGGCTTTCCCCATCCTGCAAGCTCCTTTGCACACAGGTGGACGGGTTCTTTGAAACCGGAGACATGGCTAGCCCCCTTGCGGACATCCGCATGGCGGAGCGCTGCGGTCTGCTGGCACTGACGGATCTGTCCACGGTACTGGACGAATGGCTGGGCGATGCACAGACCGCCCTGCTGCCTGCAACACGGGGCAGCAATCTGCACATGGTGCTGCTGCATCTCGACGGCACCTGTACACTGCTTTCGGAGGAAGCCGCCTGCGGCATGTACTGGCTGCGCCGCCATGAAAACGAGACCTTTACCATGACCGTCAAAACAGAGAGCGGTATGCAGGATATCCCGATCCTGCGCAGCACACTGCGGAAAGATGCCCTCACAACGGAGGATGCACCCCTGCTGCGCTACACGCTGACCGTACACACTGACAGCTGTCCCGAGGACGCACGCCCCGTACTGCAGGAAACGATCGCAGCGCAATGCCGCACCGCCGTGCAGGAAATGCTTGCCGCTGATGCAGATGTGATCGGCATCCAGACGCTCGCCGCATTCGGTGGTCTTGATGCAGCGGAAGCTGTGATTGAGGTCGTGGTGACTATAAAATAAGTACAGCCCCCGACGCATGCAAAAACGCCCCTGCCGAAGCAGGGGCGTCCTCATTTACTTAATCCAGGGACTTGATATGTGCAATTGCTGCCTGTGCATATTCCTTCACCTTAGCAGAATTGTCAGTCTCAAGTGCCTTCTCATACCAAGCCAGTGCCTTCTCGGGCTGGCTGCGCATGCCGCCGCTGCCCTTGAGATAGATGTCACCGATTGCCAGCTGGGACAGTACCAGACCTCTGTTGGAAGCCTCTACATGCCAGTCGATCGCACGGATCGGATCCTGCGGGAAGGGATAGGTACCCTTCTCATAGCTGTCTGCTACCTGGAACATCACATGCAGCAGCACCTCACGCTCCTTCTGCTCGAGGGTCGGGAGCTGGTCCTTGATCTCACGCAGGAAGCTGAACATACTGATCATGTAGTTCTTGGTACGAGCCTTGCCCAGGAAGTTCCAGCTGCCCATTTCGTCCATCTCAGATACTGTGAAGATCGCATAGTCTACCAGCTCATCAAGCTTATCAGTCACATCAATCTTCTTCTCAGCCGCCGGAGATGCCGGTTCATCATCCTTGCGTGCCTTTTCAATACGCTCCAGGAGCAGGTTTTCCTTCATGTTGGAAATCTTGTTCATCAGCTCCTTGTAACGGATCTGACGGTTCTCATCACCGCTGAGACCTGCTTTTCTGTCCTGCATAATAATGTAGTCAAGCATGTGGATGCAATTTTCCATCGGTTCAATTGCCTCCAGCTTGGAAGACATGTCATCAATTCGCTCAACAATCAGACGATACAGGAACATGGACTTTTCCATGTGCATTGTATGTGCATCGCTTGTACCCAGCTTGCCCTGGCGGAATTCTTCATCAGCAACAGCCTTGAGCTGTTCTACGTTCATCTTGTCAGTACCCTCACGCCACTGATGTGCACCACAGTTGGTGCAGTTGACGCCATTGCCGTGCAGCTTCTTGCCACAGTTATAACAAACCTTTGCCATTATCATTTCTCCTTTTGATATACGGCTGCACAAAATCCCCCTGTACATCCGCTGATTTTCCTTTTTATTATAGCACAAGCGTCCCGAAACTGCAAGTGCTTGGAATGATTTTGTTAGATTTATACAAATTCTTCTGTCATTTTGCACAAATCGGACATATTTTCCGTACCATCCGCAGAATATCTGCCGCTGCATCCACTGTAAATGTATCCGTTTCCTGCGCAGAAAGATACGGAAAGCGACGATGTTCATCAACCTGATCCTGTGCATAGAATGCCCGTATATATGCAAATTGTACAGGGAGATGCTGTGCACCGTAATAGGGAAGGAAATCATTCCGGTAATTTGCAAGCTCCAGAAAACTGTGCCACGCCGGAAAATCGGGATTCCTGCGCAAATAGAGAAAATCCTGATCATACCAATCCGCTTTGACTTGCCGGTAAAATGCAGCACGGTCAGATCTGTACAGTTCCCCCAAGCGTTGCTTGAGCGGATTGTTAATACGCTCCGACCAGAAAACATCGGTCATAAGATGAACAAAGTAACCAAGATAGAAGGAAAGGCGGCTTGAGTCAGTCTGCCCTTTGCCGAACTCATCCCAGAACCTCAGATAATCGCAATCCGCCTTGCTTCCATTGGTGTAATGTGTAACAGAAGACGGCGGGTCAAACTGGTCATTGCCAAGCGCCAAACCGCAGTCGGGGGCAATATTGCCGGCAATAAAATGAGAAGTTTCCACATTAAGCTTGTCCAAAAGTGTCTCTGCAATGCGCAGGTGAATGATCCAGGACGCCATAAATACCTCCATAAATACGGATAAAAATTACCATTGTACATCGCTGTACTGTTCCCATTCTGCGATAAATGCGTCACAGCGGATCTCCATGAGATAGAAACCGTCCTCCGCACGTTCCTCATCGAGTTCCATCTCCATACACACGCCGTCCTCCATCACACTGCCGCCGCCGTACAGGAGGTTGGCGCACCAGTTCTCATAACTTTGCAACCGTGCAAGAAGTTCGTATATCTGCGTTTTTGTCAGTTCCCTATCAGGTGTAATCTGCAAAATTTCGCCCTGTGCATTGCGGATGCTGCATCCATAGATTTTTACACGGGAAATATGAAAATGCCGGAAGGTGATCTGCATTTGCTCCGTGCGCAGTTCTTTTTCTGACGGATGGGCAGAATTTGCGGGGCACACGCCGACCCATTCGACCGTCCAGTGCATATCACCATCCTGTACTGCAATATGCAGAAGTCCGCTGTCATGGAAATTGAATGTATTTGGTTCATTGACGGATCGGTA
Organism: Oscillospiraceae bacterium; assembly: GCA_045544635.1. GTDB lineage: Bacteria > Bacillota > Clostridia > Oscillospirales > Ruminococcaceae > UBA3855. The sequence continues at coordinate 22,002 of JAZPZJ010000011.1, read as the reverse complement.
CATATTGACCTCCTTAATCGGGCAGTCCCACAGCATAGATCACTTCGTAATCCTCCCCCAATTCCGAAACCAGCTGTTTGTACACTTTCTCTGACCGGCGCAGGAAATCCTCCTTGTGCTCCTGTGTCCACGGGGACGGGTCGGGCGGATAGTCCCAGTCAAGGGAATCCTGAAATTCATCGCCGAGCGCACGCAGGGCATTTTGCAGTTCTTCCGAAAGTCCCAGCTTCTCAAAATTGATCGGACCGACACCGAATCTGTCACGGGTGAACTGGTCGCCGCACCATAGGCAGGCGGTATCCAGCCCCCATTCAAACCAGAATCTGATCTTAAATGTCGTTTTTTCTGCATTTTTACTCATAAGATACAAACTCCCATCCATCCTCCTCATGCCCCATTGGAATACGGATGGCGCAGGTGAGATATTCATAAATAAATTCAGTGACGGTCATATCAAATTCATAGTAGCCGTCACTGTACATGACGATCGTCTGCTTTCCACAGTCCATCCGCAGGAAGAAATCCTCATCATCCGTTCTGCCGATATAGAGCAAACCACCCTCCTCCGGATAAAAGTCATAAGGATAATGATCGCCCAGAAAAAGAATTTTTGAACGTGTGTGTGCATCAATTTTCTCCACACGCAGAAATTCCGCGTGTTCCGCTTTTCCTCTGATCTGGACAAATTCACCGTTTACAAATTTACCATCCACACCGTCGGAAAGAAAGGGTTCTTCGAGCATGGCATAATTTTCCGCACATTCTCTGGTTTCCGCAAGAAAGCATTTCGCCGGTTCTACATTCGCAAAGGGATGCCAGATATAAAAATAATCGCTGAAGCTGCCCTGCCCATAGGCACGGAGAAATGCGTAGTAATCCTCCGACAGACGGATACCAAGCTGTTCTTCAAAGACACGAATATCTTCATCTGTGAAATGGGTACGGACTTCTTTGGGTGCAGGGTATTTTTCAAGAAGTTTTTCTAAATAATGCAAATCAATTCACCTCACACTCAGCCGTCCTCACACATACCTCACACCCAATTTTTCAAGGCTTTCCCGCATTTTCTGCTGTTTTCCGGCAGGAAAGCGACAGGCGGTGGCTTTTTCGATCAGGAGCACCTTTGCGCCGGTTTTCACTGCACCCTTTGCAGTTGCGCCGACACAGCCGCATTCATCCAGACCGCAGACGGCAATTTCCGCATAGCTCTGCTGCTGCATGAAGGTGCGGAAGGCTTTGGACGTGTAGGCATCGGGGAAGTATTTTTCAAAGAAGAGGTCGGACACGACGTCCAGACCATCGTACAGTTCCGCCCCCTTTGTCCCCTTGATGGTGAAGCCGATCAGGGCACGGTTGGTCGGGATATTTTGGAAGACCTGTGCGATGTAGATGATGTCCCATCCCTGTTCCTGATACTGGTGGATGGCAGTATTGACCGCCTGCATCAGTGCAGCGGTATCATAGGAAAACATCGCTTTTCTCTCATTCCAGAGGTAATCGTTCTGCAGGTCGATGACGAGCAGGGCTTTTTTGTTGGGCATGGCGCACCTCCTGTGCTGTTTTTCCCCATTATAGCACAGGGGATCTGTAAAGTCAAGAAAAACCGCCCCCGAAAGGGCGGTTCTGATCATACTTCTTCCAAAAAATCCAATTCATCCTCATCCGGCATTCCCATCGCTTCCCGTATCCCGCTTTTCACAGCCGCTTTCACGATCCAATACACGGCAATCAGAAATCCTGCCACTGCAATAAAATTGACTTCAATCATCATGTTCCTCCTTTTTGCGTTCCGCACTGATTTGTCGGCGTAATGCCAGAAACGGGAATAGTGCGAAAATCGTGTTCGTCAGACAAATCAGTGTGAAGATCATCGGGATCCAGCTGCCCGTCATTACTGTCACGATCAGCAGAATGACAGTGATGATGCCCCACACGATCGCACAGATACCGAATTTCCGACGTTCCTTTTCCAGCACCTCGCACTTCGATTCTGCATCGCTGAAGATGGGCGGCGTGCCTTCCTCCGCACGGAAAATATGCAGCCCCTTATCCTTGATGACCGCTGTCCAGCCGCACTGGGCATAGGTTTCGTACATCGTTTCGTCCGTGTCCTCGTCCATATTCAGTGCATAGATATAGCGGTGCGGTTCACCTTTGGCAAAACGGAACCATAAGCCGAGGTTTTCCTTCAGATGCCAGCCCTTCGCACTCATCTCCGCAAACATCTGCATATCCTTTTCCGGCGAGATCGCCAGACCATTTCCCATACGATATTTATATTTAGCCATCGTTCTTCCCTCCCAGCATTCTGTCCGCAAGCCGCATCATGTGCTTTCTTCTTGCATGATCCTGTTCCAGCACATTCCGTCCCTGTTCCGTGACCTGATAGAGGATCTTCGCATCTTCGCCCTTTTCCTCCCGGATCCAGCCGGCGGCTTTCATCTTTTTCAGCGTCGTGTACATCGTTGCAGGACCGATCACCACTTCTCCCTCCGTCAGCTCCGAAAGCGTCTGCATGATGCCGTAGCCATGTACCGGCTGCAGCATTGTCAGGAGGATCAGAAAAATACTGTCCGTCAGTTCCCCCGATTCATAGGGGCTTGTTTTTGCCATATGCCATACCTCCTTGTATCATTGTATCCATCATGGATATATTATACTATATCCATCATGGATAGTCAAGAGGTTTCACTGCATTTTGGAGGGATGCACAAAATCAATATATCCATCATGGATATATTGTACAAAAAAGAAAACCGCCCCTTTCGGAGCGGTTCTCAAAAATATCATTCGCTTAATCAGCCATTCAGGCGAGCCTCGATCTTGTCGAGCTGTGCCAGCAGAGCCTCCGGAACACGGCCGCCCTTAGCAGCGATGTCCTCGGTGTAGTATCTGCGCATTTCAGCGATTTCCTGCTTCCACAGATCAGTGTCAACAGCCAGCAGCTTGTCCATGATCTCGGGAGTTACTTCATCCTCGATACCCTCAACATTGATGTCGCCCTTCTTAGGCAGGTAACCGATTGCAGTTTCCTCTGCGTCTACATTGCCTTCGCATCTTTCGATGATCCAGTCCAGAACACGCATGTTGTCACCGAAGCCCGGCCAGATGAAGTTGCCGTTCTCGTCCTGCTTGAACCAGTTAACTTTGAAGATCTTCGGAGCCTTGTCGCCCAGCTTCTCGCCCATTTCGAGCCAGTGTGCCCAGTAGTCACCTACATTGTAGCCAATGAACGGCTTCATAGCCATCGGGTCATGACGCAGAACGCCTACTGCACCAGCAGCTGCTGCTGTGGTCTCGGAGGATACTGCAGAACCCATGTAGGTACCGTGTGTCCAGTCGAAGGACTGGTATACCAGCGGAGTGGTGGATGCACGGCGGCCGCCGAATACGATAGCGGATACCGGTACGCCCTGCGGATTGTCGAACTCAGGAGACAGGCAGGGGCAGTTCTTTGCCGGAGCGGTGAATCTGGAGTTCGGATGAGCGAGCTTGCCGCCCTCTGCGATGAATTCCGGACCATTTACCAGCTTGCCGGTCCACTCTGTTGCGTCAACAGGCGGATTCTTGTCGAGCTTCTCCCACCATACTGTGCCGTCTTCGTTGTTCATTGCAACGTTTGTGAAGATGGTGTCGCTCATTGTGGACTTCAGAGCGTTCGGGTTGGAGTTGATGTTGGTACCCGGAGCAACGCCGAAGAAGCCGTTCTCGGGGTTGATTGCATAGAGTCTGCCGTCCTCACCGGGCTTGAGCCAAGGGATGTCGTCGCCGACTGTCCATACCTTGTAGCCCTTGTTTCTGTAGCCCTCCGGCGGGATGAGCATTGCGAGGTTGGTCTTGCCGCAAGCGGACGGGAACGCAGCACAAACGTACTTTGTCTCGCCGTTGGGCTTCTCAACGCCCAGGATGAGCATGTGCTCAGCCATCCAGCCTTCATTCTTACCCTGGAAGGAAGCGATACGCAGAGCGAAGCACTTCTTGGACAGGATTACGTTACCGCCGTATGCGGAGTTGATGGACCAGATTGTGTTGTCCTCCGGGAAGTGGCAGATGTATCTGTTCTCAGGATCCACGTCAGCCTTGGAGTGCAGACCACGAACGAAGTCGTTGGAGGTATCACCCAGCTTTGTGAAAGCATCCTTACCCATTCTTGTCATGATGTTCATGTTCAGAACAACGTAGATGGAGTCAGTCAGCTCCACACCAACCTTGGAGATCGGGGAAGTTACCCGACCCATGGAGTAGGGGATAACATACATTGTCTGACCCTTCATGACGCCGTCGTACATGGGAGTCAGCTTTGCATACATTTCCTGCGGATCGCACCAGTAGTTGGTGGGACCTGCGTCCTGCTGTGTCTTTGTGCAGATGAAGGTTCTGTCTTCTACACGAGCAACGTCGTTCTCAGCAGTTCTGTGATACAGGCAGCCCGGGAGCTTGTCCTGATTCAGTACATACATTTTATTCGGATCGCCGTCCGGCAGAGATGTAACTTCCTTGATCAGCTCATCAAGCTGCTCCTTGGAGCCATCGATCCATACTACCTTGTCGGGCTTGCAGAGTGCAACCATCTCGTCAACCCACTTGAGGACATTCTGATTATTTGTCAGTGCCATTGGTAATTACCTCCTTGAATTCCGGCAGTTCCCTGCCGTTTTGGTGATGGAACTTATTTCCTGCATACATTTGCTTCAAAGTTCCTCATGGTATATTATATCCGATTTTTATGCAAATGTCAAGACTTTGGTTTACTGTGACTTACAAAAAAACAGCACAGACAGAAGAAGCAGTCTGTCCGTGCTGAACTTTGGATAGTTTGACGAATGTGCCTTAGCCCTGTGCAATAAATTCTTCAACGGAAAGATCTCCGCCGGTACCCACATAGGTCGCATACTGCAGGATGATGGATGCATCCACAGCATCGAATGCGCCGTCGCCATTGAGGTCGGCTGCGGCGATCTGCTCAGCGGTCAAACCGCTGTCGAGGTTGGCGCCGATGTTCGTCGCAGCGACAAGGATCATGGATGCGTCGGTGGCGTCAATGGATGCATCACCGTTGAGGTCGGCGAGGGACACCTCAGGAGCAGGTGCTTTGCCCAGACTTTCAAAGGCATAATCGTAGGTTTTAGCGTAGGTCTGCGCGGTGGAACCTTCGTAGCCGTAGATGGTACCATTGAAATAGATTCCGGTTTCATAGGAGAAACCGTTATAAATGGTATAGGCATCAGAACCAATCACACAGTCAGGGTTGAGGATAGTGACGTTGGTGAGGCTTGGGCAGTCGGAAAACGCACCACTTCCAATATTCGTCACACTGTCCGGTATAGTAACGCCGGTAAGGTTCGGGCTATAGTAAAAAGCATCATCTACGATACTCATCACACCGTCCGGAATAGTCACATCACCGGTACATGTCGTTCCATCAATTACAATGCCATTGATCACAACTAGCGGATTTTCTGCTTGTCTTTCTGCAAGCCACAGCGTTCTTTCAAAAGCTCCACCCCCTATACTCGTCACACTGTCCGGAATGGTGATGTCGGTGAGGCTTTCACAGAAGTAAAAAGCACCTTCTTCGATACTTATCACACTGTCCGGGATGGTGGCACTAACAAGGCTGGTGCAGTTGGAAAAAGCATACTCTCCAATACTCGTCACACCGTCCGGAATGGTGACACCGGTAAGGCTTGTGCATGCGTCAAAAGCGTTACCTCCGATACTCGTCACACTGTCAGGAATAGCCACATCACCGGTACATGTCGTGCCATCAATGAGAATGCCATTAATCACGACCAGCGGATTTTCTGCTTGTCTTTCCGCAAGCCATTGTGTTTTTCTAAAAGCATAACTTCCAATACTCATCACACTGTCAGGAATGGTGACGCTGATGAGGCTTTCGCAGTTAGAAAAAGCATACTCTCCGATACTCGTCACACTGTCAGGAATGGCGACGCCGGCGAGGCTTTCACAGTAAGAAAAAGCATACTTTCCAATACTCGTCACACTGTCGGGAATCGTAACAGCAGTAAGGCTTGTGCAATCTGAAAACGCGCTATCTCCGATACTCGTCACACTGTCAGGAATGGTGATGGATGCAAGATCCTTACAGAGATAAAACGCACTCCTACCGATCACAGTCACCGGCACTCCATCAATCTCACTCGGAATCACAACTTCTGTTGCAGATTCATCACAATCGATGATCTCAATATGATCCCCATAATTCCAATAAGTCAACAGCTCATAAGTGCCCTCGGTATATTCCGCCGTCTCCTCCGCACTCGCTGCAATATACATCTGCTCCGGCATTTCCGGCAACACCGCCGCAGTTGCGCAAAGCATACTGCATGCCATCAGCGCCGCCAGAATTCGTTTGCTTTTCTTCATAAACATACCTCTTTTTTCAAATTTTCCACGTCCCTGCATGGAATCGCCTAATTTCATTATACAATATGCCCCCCAAAATGCAAGGATTTTTTCAGATTATACCAAAACTTTCTCTTTTCTGCACAATTCCTGTGCATTTTTTTCGTATTTCCCTATAAAAATCCCGACCCGGTATGTACCGGATCGGGTGTTATTATTTATAAAGTCGCAATAAATTCTTCAATAGAAAGCTCTCCGCCGGCACCGACATAGGTCGCATACTGGAGGATGATGGAAGCGTCTACGGCATCGAAGGTGCTGTCAACGTTGAGGTCGGCTGCAGTGATCTGCTCAGCGGTCAGACCGCTGTCGAGATTCGCACCGACATTGGTCGCAGCCACGAGGATCATGGATGCGTCGGTGGCGTCGATCCGGGTATCGTCATTGAGATCTCCCGGGAGCAGCGCAGGAGGCGGCATGATCACAAATTCTCTGCCATACAAAAGCGCATAGGCATGCGCTGTAGAATTCTCATAACAATAAATGACAGAAGATTCAGGGAAGCAAACCGCTTCATTCGGAATATTCAGGTAAGGATTGAGCACTGTAATTTTTTCCAAAGCATTGCATTCCCAAAAAGTATGATGTACAAATGTTTCTGTTTTTTTCGGGATCACAATTTCCTTCAGGTTGACGCACTCGCCAAACATATTTTCCATTGTTCCAAGCTGAGAACCGGCTTCAAATGTTGCTTTTTCAAGCGAAGTGCAGCCCCAGAATGCATTGCTTGCACTCGTAACAGAAGCAGGAATCACAATTTCTTTCAAGGCTGCGCAGTATGTAAAGGCATAGGTGATGTTGGAAACAGTGTCAGGCAAGGTAATTTCCACAAGGCTTGTACATCCATCGAACGCATATTCCAGATTTTGCAGATTGCCACCATCTTCAAAGTTCACCGTAGTAAGCGCTGCACATCCCGAAAATGTGGAAGAAAGACTTTCTACCTCTGATGGAATCGTAACTTCTGTCAGCGCTGCGCATTCATTGAAGATTCTGATAACATTTTTCATACCGCTTCCAAGCACCGCAGTTTCCAGAGAATCACATCTGCAGAACGCGCTATCACCGATTGAGGTAACAGAATCAGGAATCTCCACCGAAGTCAATCCCGCATACTCAAATGCACTGGTTCCGATGGATTCCAATCCATACGGAAATTCAATCTCCGTCAAGGAAGAACATCCCATAAAAGCAACATATCCGATATCTTTCAGTGTATCCGGAAGCACGATCTGATTCAGAACAGTACAATCACGGAATGCCCAGCCCTCAATCCGCGTCACCGGCAATCCTTCGATTTCATTTGGAATATTTACGGACATCGCCATTGTATTGCAGGCAGTGATTGCCACATGATCATCGTAGACCTCATAGGTGAGATTTCCGTAACTTCCTGCACTCACCGGCAAATCCGGCATCACCGCCATCATTCCGCAAAGCATTGTACACGCCGTCAGCGCAGACAGCAATTTCTGTTTTTTCATAAATCGACCTCCAATTCTTCGAATTATTTTCAAATCAATATATTTATATTATACAACAACCTCATATTTATTGCAAGCATTTTTGTTCGGAAACACTATATTCTCATTTTTGCATAATTCTTCTTTCAACAATTCAGCAAAACTGAACAAACCACAAAAACAGACACACCGCAAAAGGCGGCATGCCCGTTTTACTGTATTCAGGAAATCGGCTCGTGTATTACGGTCACCTTGGGCGCTTTCGGGAACTCCCCCGACCGCCATTCCGGCGCATCGCCCCCGAGGAAGAGCACCGCCTCCAGCTCGCCGCTGACACGCACCCGTGCGCCGGCTTCGGGGATGCCGAGGGGCGCATTCGTCCGCACGGTGCAAGTCAGCACCGTATCCGCAAGCATGGGCGCAGTCAGCGTCAGTTTTGTAGTGTAGTGTGTGGTCGTTTTGCCGAACAGACCCTTTTTGCGCTGCGTCAGCTGCTGCATCTGTCGGGCGAGGAATACATCCGAGACGTGCTTGCACATGCGCACCGTCCAGCCGTTGAGGAAGCCGGCATTGTACCTGACCATGAGGCTTTTGCGATAGGTGGACAGCTCCTGCCCGTCCATCTTTTTGCCTGCCGCATGCAGATCCCTGCGCAGGGCTTCGCAGGTTTCATAAAGCTGGTGTATTGTCATGGTGCCGCACCTCCAGTAATTCATATTTTCAGTATAGCACAAATCATTTTCCCTGTCAATCACTTGACAAATCTCTTCCTTTGTGGCACAATAGAAAGGAACAATCAAAACGGAGGAGACCCCCATGCAGACCATCACCCTCGGGAATCATACATTATATAAAGCTGCTGCGCTGGCACCCATGGCGGGCGTAGCAGATTACGCCTACCGGATGCTGGCAAAGGAACACGGCGCCGTTCTGACGGTGAGCGAAATGATCTCCGCCAAGGGGCTTTGCTATGACAGCAAGGGCAGTGCGGCGCTCTGCCGCATCACCGATGACGAACGCCCCATGGCGCTGCAGCTCTTCGGAAGCGAACCGGAATTCATCGCCCGGGCGTCTGCCATGGTGCAGGAGTACCGCCCCGACTTCATCGACCTGAATATGGGCTGTCCCGTACCGAAGGTCGTGAACACGGGTGCCGGCTCAGCCCTGATGAAAACGCCGGAGCTTGCGGCGGAATGCGTCCGTGCGGCGATCCGGGAATCCTCTGTTCCGGTCACGGTAAAGATGCGCATCGGCTGGGATGCGCAGCACATCAACGCAGTTGCATTTGCGCAGGCGATGGAAACGGCAGGTGCAGCGGCAATTACCGTGCACGGGCGGACAAAAACACAGCTCTATTCCGGACAAGCGGACTGGTCGCAGATCGCTGCGGTAAAGCGTGCAGTATCCGTGCCGGTCATCGGCAACGGCGATATCTGCTCGGCGCAGGATGCGGCAGCAATGTACGAGCAGACGGGCTGTGACCTCGTGGCAGTGGGACGTGCAACCTATGGAAATCCGTGGATCTTCAAGGAGATCGACGCCCATTTCCGGGGGCTTCCCTACTCGCCGCCCACACCGGAGGAACGGATGGAGATGATGCTGCGGCATATCCGCATGATCATTGCACAGAGCCAGAAGCCGCCGGAGGTCGCTATCCGTGAAGCAAGAAAGCATGCATCATGGTATATGACAGGTCATTTCGGAGCGGCAGCCTTCCGTGCACGATGCTACAATTTGTCATCGTACGCAGAAGCGCAGCAGCTTGCGGAAGATTTTCTGAAAGTCAATCAAACAGAAGGGAACGAAGGATTATGAGAACACAGCACAAACAAGTACTGGCAGCGGCAGCCTGCCTCGCATTCCTGCTGGCAGGATGCGGCAAGACATCACCCGAAGAAGAAAAGATGAATTATCTGCGCACGGCTTACAACGCCGTTTCACTCAGCCCGATGGTCGTATCGGGGGACAACTCCGAAGCGGACAAGTTTGCGCCGCTGGTGAACAGCGAAGCGCCGTTCACGGTAAAGGACACAGAGGAAAGCTGTACACTCAGCGAATACATTGCAGACTGCAAGCCCGAGGAATACACCTACTATCTGCTGGATATGGACGGTGACGCAGAAGCGGAGCTTTGCATCTCCAATAAAATGACGACCGATCCCCGCTTTCTGTATGTCATGAAGTACCTGCCCGAATCGGACAGCTTTACGCTGTGGTATGAAAACACCGCTAGCTATACGGAGCTGCTGGGCAGCGGCTGGGTGCAGTATTACTCCATGACCTCCCCCATGCTCTATGTTTTTGAGCAGCTTTCGGCGGACGGTTCCGTCACATGCTCTGTGCGGTTCTATATCGAATCCACAGATATCGGTACCAAACTGATGGTCACCGCACCGCAGACCGCAGATGCAGCACCGCCGCCGGAATCCGTGGCTGCCCTTGCCGAACACATGGATAATCTGGCATTTTATGAGATCACACAGGTGCAGTGGGATGCGCTGACAATGAATTTCTTCAATGCAAGAACCAGTGCGGAAAAGGCGCTGGCTGACGCTGAACGCAGCTACGAAGAGCTGTTCGCAAAATAACAGGAAAGGCGCATTCCAGGATGGAATGCGCCTTTTTCTTTATCACAGGATATGCCACCACTCCGGCATTTCCTCTTCAAAAATATCCTGCGTGAGGGCACGCAGCGTCTCAAGCTGCGAAACGACCTCGGGATGCTCCTGTGCGATCAGGGGCGGCAGACCCGTGAGGATCTCACGCATGGGATCAAGTCTCGTGCCGTCCACAAACAGCCCCGTCAGCCCATGAAAGGTGTCCCAGCGTTCCAGAAGCACACCGCATTCTGCAAGCGCCCGTTCAGTTTCTCCCGCTTGCACCGCTTCCAGCACCGCTCCGGTCTGTGCCGCAAAACTGCCGCACTGGCTGTGCAGCACAAGCAATGCGCTGACGCAGAGCACTACCAGCGCCAGCAGGATCCCGATACTGATCTTACAACGGTTCATCTCAATCCTTCCCCTTTCTGCGCTGCCGCACAATGTGGCAGTTGCACGCCGTATCCGCTGTCAGCAGAAACACCTCCGGTATCGTCAGATCCTTCGCACGGAGCACGGCATGCAGCCATTTTTCATCCTGCCCGAGTGCAGAGAGCGCTGTTTCCCGCAGCTCCCCGTCCGCAATGATGATCTGGGGCGGATCGAGATCCTTTCCGACCGTGTGCACGTCCTTTTTGGTTGCAGGCTGCGCTTCGGACTTCTGATAAACGGAGACATTGCCGTTGGTCTCAACGATCGCAAACTGCACCTCGTCAAGCGAAAAAATATTGTTCGAGCGCAGTGAGCTCATCAGATCATCCACGGAAAACCGCAGCGCATGCAGCATCTCCTGGTCGATCTCGCCGTTGCGGATGATGATTTTCGGGCTACCCGAAACCAGACGGCGCAGCCGCACGGAGCGCAGCGACGCCCAGGACATGACGACTTCGAAACAAACCAGCGCCAGAATGGGCAGGATGCCCCGCAGAAGCGGAATGTCCGTATCCTCCAGCGAAAGTGTGGCAATATTGGACACAAGAATGGTGATGACCAGCTCCGAGGGCTGCAGCTCTCCGAGCTGCCGCTTCCCCATCAGGCGCACAGAACAGATCACGACAATATAAACAATGAGCGCACGGATCAGCAGGATACTCATGGCATGTCTCCTTTCAGCGATGTTCTGAGAGGAGTATGGACAGGTTCCATGGGCGTTATGCAAAAAAATTTCCATTCGGGAACGATTCTGCAGAAAATAAAAACAGCACCCTCCCATCCGGAGGATGCCGCACCGCATCAGCGTTCAGCACGCCGCATGCTTGATGACGTTTCTTGCCTTGATGACAATATTCTTATCGTTCTCATATGTCAGCAGATGTGCCGCATGACCGATATCGACCCAGCGTACCTCGGAGATTTCCTCCGCCTGCGGAACAAAATCATAATTCTTTGCCTTGGCGATGAAATACACCACGACCTTCTGCGTATCCCGCTTCGGAGAATAGGATACCGTCTCCCGGAAGGTCGAATCCACGATCACATCAATGGAAGTCTCTTCCTTGATCTCACGGATGGCAGTTTCCACCTCGGTCTCGCCCGGCTCCACATGCCCCTTCGGAAAAGACCAGTGTCCGCTGTTGATGTGGCGGATCAGCAGAATCTCGATATTCCCGTGCGATTTCCGATACACGATTGCTCCGCATGACTTTTCATGCCGCATGCGATCATCTTCCTTTCTTCGCTGCTATACAGCTTGTGGTTGTTTGTTATGAATATTATAGCACATTTTATCTATTTTGTCCATATGTTTTTTGTCAGATTTGCAAATTTTTTCAGATTCCGCAAGATATTTCAATTTTTCTGTTTACGAAACGGCTTTTTTATGGTAAAATAAAGAGTAACGCTGATCTTCTCCTCTGCGGAGGAATGACTGATATAATCTTAAAGGAGGCAACCATGGACGAACGCCAGGATATTTTTACATCCGAGCAGTTCCGTGCGCAGGCGGCAGAGCTGCGGGCTGCGGTTGCGGAGCTGAAACGCCGGGATGAAGAAACGCTCGACCCCAAGGATCCGTTCGGCAATGAAACGGAATTCCACGATTATAACCAGGATTACGGCGATATTGTGCCCCAGATCCGCATTCCCGGATGCCGCATCCCTGTGAAACCGAACAAACAGGAGCGCAGAAAAGTCCGCCATTATTATAATATTGCAGGTACAGGTCTGCTGCTCCATATGATCCTCTCGAATGTCCTTGCCATCGGCTTTATGGTGCTGTACTATGCAGTGCAGACTGCCATCGACACCGCTGCGGCGGGCGGCGAGCTGCCGGCAAATTATGACCTGCTGCTGGAAAATTATTTTGCAGCATCCTCTGCCAATACCGCCATGAATACGCTGATTTTCCTCATCTGCAATGTCGGCGTGGCATTGATGGGTCTGAAATGGGCAAAAGTTCCCGTTTCCTCCCTCTTCCAGACAAAGCACCTCACCTTCGGACGGATGCTCTCCTACATGTGCATCGCCATCGGACTGCAGACGGTGTGCGGTTATCTGGCAGCCTGGATCACGGAATTTTTGTCTCAGGCAGGCGTGACCGCATACGAACCGGATTTCTCCACGGGACAAGATATCAAGAATGTTGTCCTCATGACGATCTACGGCTGCATTGTGGCACCGATTACCGAAGAACTGCTGTTCCGTGGTTTTGTGCTGAAGAATCTCTCAAGAGTGAGCCAGCGCTTCGGCATTATCGTCAGTGCGGTGCTGTTCGGGCTGTGGCACGAGAATATCGGACAGTTTGTGCTGGCATTCTTTGTGGGCATCTTCATGGGCTATCTGACTGTGAAGCATGATTCCCTCGTGCCGGCGATCCTCTGCCACATGGCAGTGAATACGGCAGCGCAGATCTTCGATATCGCATCCACCTACGGTTGGCTGATGCTGTATACGATCGCTGACTATGTATATATGGGTATTGCGGTTGCAGGTGTGATCCTGCTGATCCGGATGATGATCCGGGAAAGGCTGCCCTACACCACCCCCCAGCAGGCAGAGCGTGGTACACGCATTGCAATGACGTCCGTTCCGCTGGTGATCGTGACGCTGGCGCATTTTGTGATGTCGCTGCTGTGGATCATGGAAAGCACAGTGGAGGGGCTGTAACCCCTTGGCGTTCCAATTTTTCCAAACGAAACAGCATTCCCATTGTCATTTCTGTGAAAATCTCCGATTTCCCGGGGATTTTCTTTTTTGTGCTGGAAATGTTCACATTCTTGTGCTATAATGATACCAGAAATTGTATCAGAGGAGGTATTCTTATGAAGCAACAGCATCTGCGCTTGCCGGTACGCTTCACTGCGGCACTGCTTGCGGCGGTACTCGGGTGCACCTGTCTGACAGCCTGCAGCGGTCAAAAAGAGGGGGACTCTGCAGCATCCACAGACACATCCGTGACGGATTCCGTGAATACGGAAAGCAAAGCAGAAACCGAAAGCACAGCAGAAACCGAACCGCCCACGACGGAGCATATCAGCCCCGTTGAAACGGTGGTCTCCACGCTTGGTTCCCAGATCGACGTGGACGCAATCCTGAACCGGGACAACGACAACACCTACAAGGCATCGCTCACCGATCTGATTCAGCCGGGCGATGTGGTAAGCTCGTTTACCTTCGTGTTCTATGCCGGGGACGGCGTGTCCAACATCGGCACCTACGAGGGCGGCTGCGGCATCTCCGTAACAGCTGACTGCACGGCTGCAACGGATGAGGGCTGGTACCAGTCGGACAACTTCACCCAGCAGGCAAACGGCTCCTACATCGAGGTCACATGGAATGTGCCGCCGGAGATCCAGCCGTATATCGAAGCCAATGGTGAGGTACTCGTCGGCTACTGGTGGGGCAATACCACGACCGTGCGCCTGACCAGCATCATCTGCAGCTACACACGCACCGCACAGCTCCCCGTGGACGGCACACAGACCATCTCCGTGGGACAGACGCTCAATTTCAATGACGACGCCCGCAAGAGCGTCAATGTCTCCCTTGCCGATGTGCTTGCAGACGGACAAGTACCGCAGGCAGTCACCTTCGATATCAGCGCAGGCGGCAGCTTCGGCAAATTTACCGGTGCCTTTGGCATTACGGCAAATGACTGGACGCAGACCGGAACGATCGCCGTCCTGACGGACGCTTCCAATCTGCAGCTCACCTGGATCATTCCCGATGATATCAAGCCCTACATTCCTTCCAATGCGGATGTCATGCTTGGCTATTGGTGGAGCGAAACGGGCGATATCACGCTCAATTCCATCACAGTCAAATACAGCTGCGGCAGCGGCGGCACCACGGCAGAGCCCGGCAGTCCTTCCGGCAGCACGGACAGCAAACAGGAGGAGAGTGACAAACCGGTGGTGACAAATGGAAATGCAGCAGCGATCGCAGCGGATATCCGGGTTGGATGGAATCTGGGCAATACGCTCGATTGCTATAACGTGGACTGGGCAGTTGCCAACCACGAAAGCGCTTGGGGCAATCCCAAAACAACCAAGGAAATGATCGACACAGTCAAAGCGGCGGGCTTCAACGCCGTGCGTATTCCCGTTTCGTGGACGGATCACATGGACGCTGACGGCAATGTCGAAGCAGCATGGATGGACCGAGTGCAGGAGGTCGTGGATTATTCCATGGACAACGGACTTTACACGATCCTGAACGTCCACCACGATGACTACACCTGGCTCAATCCCACTTATGCGGATGAGGCAGCAGTCAAAACAAAGTTCGTGAAGCTCTGGTCACAGATCGCAGACCGCTTCCAGGATTACGACCTGAATCTTCTCTTCGAGGGCATGAACGAACCGAGAGTGGTCGGCAGCCCGAATGAATGGATGGGCGGCACCCCGGAAGAACACGATGTCATCAACCACCTCCACCAGGCATTTGTGGATACCGTGCGTGCATCCGGCGGCAACAACGCCGACCGCACCCTGATCGTCACGACCCATGCGGCATCCATCACCTCGACTGCAGTCAATGGGCTGGTGGTACCGAATGACGGCAACATCATCGTTTCCATCCACAGCTATGCGCCGTGGAAATTCACCACACTGGAATATCCGAACGACAAGACCTTCGATCAAAACGGTATGGCAGAACTGGACAAGGGCTTTGATGTGCTGTACAGCAAATTTGTCCTGCAGGGCATTCCGGTCATCATCGGAGAATTCGGTGCAGAAAATAAGGGAAATGACGCTGACCGTGAAGCATATTATGCATACTATGTGGAATCGGCGGCACTGCGTGGAATTCCGTGCTTTATCTGGGATAACGGTCCCGAGGACAGCTTTGGTCTGCTCAACCGCAGTACCTGCAGCTGGTATAATCAGAAAATCATCGACGGCATTATGAATGCGGTAGATTAAGTGACGACAGAAGGACGATGCGCTGCATCGTCCTTCATTCTTGCACAAGAAATCGTACGGACATTCGTGAAAATGTCTGAAAACCAGTGCCATATTTTGGACAAAACGCAGAAATTCAAAAATGTCACAATTATTTCAAAAATTCATAGTGCAATTCTATGCGTTTTGTGGTATCATAGTAGCATATTAAATCTATATTACATAATGGGGAGTGTTTACAATGAAATATCCAATCATCACAATCGAACGAGAATACGGCAGCGGCGGCAGCGTTGTCGGCAAACAAGTCGCAGAAGCACTCGGGCTTCCCTTCTACAATCACGAGATCCAGGAAATGGCGGCGGAACGTCTCGGCGTACCGATCAGCAAGCTGGAGGGTGCGGAGGAATCCTCTCCGAAGAGCTTCCTGTATTCCCTGCTGCTCAACTCCAATCCCGAAAAGGCGATGGAGGACAATATTCCGATTTCCGATAAAGTATACATTGCGGAAACACAGATCATCAAGGAACTTGCAGCACAGGGTCCCTGCGTGATCGTGGGCAGATGTGCCAACCACATCCTGCGCAATCATCCGCACCGTTTCAGCGTATTTGTATATGCGCCGAAGGCATTCCGTCTGCAATATGCGCAGCAGGCCTACGGTGTGCCGGAGCGTGAGATCGAGTCCCTGCTGCCCCGTGTGGACAGCCGCCGTGAGAAATTCTACAACATCAACACGGGCGGAAACTGGCATGACAAGGAGAATTATGCGATCTGCCTCAATTCCGAGAAACTCGGAATCGAGGGCTGCACCCAGCTCATTGTCAATTCGGTCAAGGCAATGCCCGATCCGGCAGAATGATAGCATGAAAACGACCTCCCATTTTGTGGGAGGTCGTTTGTTTTTATGCAGCGTTCAGAACGCAGAGTTCATACAGCTGGGTAACAAGCTCGGCATATGCCTGTGTCTGTTCAGCAGATGCAGTCTGCGGTGTGCTAGCAAGACGGTTGTATTCCTCGGTGAGGAATGCAGCGAATTCTGCTGCTTCGGCAGCGTTCAGACTATTGTTGATGGCGGTGATATCATAAACGTCGATCACACCATCATGATTGTAGTCTGAAAGGATCTTCTGAAGATTGGACGGCGTAACATTTTTGACGATGTAGTTCATAATGAGCGTAGTGTCACTCGAAGTGACAGCGCCATCGTAATCCACATCGGCGTATTGGAGGTTGAGGGTGGCGTAAGATTCCGCCGATTCTTCTTTTGGAATATTGGGAGCAATCGTCCCGAAATCTTTTACTACAACACCTTCACTGTCAACGATTTTGTAGGAAATATTCGCCATCAAACTTTTGGTTGATGTATTATTGACACGAATAAACCAATTATATCCAGATAGATAGTTTTCGATATCGTCGTCAAGTGTCCCATAATCTACCACCATTGTACCTTGGAAAGGGTATGGTAGCGATGTGTTGCCTGTCCAACCACCTGCTTCATAAGAATTACTAAAAGTACTATTAGCGCTTCGTCCTGTAAACACGCGGCTATTGTAACGATAACTTGTTGCATACGTCATCAAGCCTACCAAGTTCACTTCATGAGAAACTACTTCAATCTGAGTGAACGAATTTTTTTCGGCAAAAGTTGGGTCAAATATTCTGGTACGATTAGTATACGCATCATCCCAGCCACTGGAGGAATTTGCACTTTCGATATTCAGCGCATCATACATCACCCAGATAAATCCATTATTTGCCCATTCATCACCCCAGGAATTCGCAAGCTTGAATGCGCCACGCTCGCTGTCTTCAATTCTCCCATCACCGTTAATATCGCACTCGATCGTATCATCATAGCCTACAACGGTTAATACATGCCCAACTAAATCTTCAGATGCCAAGCAAACAGCCCATTCATCATTAACGGTCTTCTTCGTGACCCAATTTGACATACCCGTTGTTGTTTCACCAGAAAAATCAACAGCAACTGTCAACACCTTATTTTCTACACCTAAAAGATACTTTACTTGTGTTAATAATTCATCAGATGGAGAATCTATTTTATTTGTCGCTGTTGTAGCAACGGAACATACGTTATAAACATCGCTATATTCCTCGATTCTTGTTGCTAATGCTTCAATCATTGCGTCTATATCAGTCGACCAGCTGTAATCATAACCGTCCTCTGTCCTGTCATAAGGGCAGTCTTCCATTCTCAATGCGCCTTGTCTTGCGAGAACATTATAATTCAATTTATGGCTTGCATAATTATTACCACCATTATTAACAAAATTATATGTCCACGCTGGTGAATATGTATTTTCTGGAGTTGTTACAATGGCGTTATGCTTATTTGCCTCATAAGTGAATTGGTAATAGGTGGTAGCCCATGATGCACATGAATTAAGCTCACCTTGATCACCAATTTCCGGGAAGTAAACCGTTTGACTCAAATCAATTTTTGTAGGAACAGCTGTACTCCTTGTTACGGCCGACCCAGTAAATGAAGATGCCATTACTACCCCAAGAGTTCCCACTACTATCATAGAAATCATTCGATTAAAAAACTTTTTTCATAATATTCTCCCCCTTGTCCAACATCTCTCACCAATACCACTGTCCCATGACAAGTCGTCCGGGGCATCCATACTGTGCAACAAAATCGCAATGATTCAATGTTAATGCCACTCTGTAAGAATCGATAATGCTTCTCTCATACATATACGGTGTATAAGTTTCATCAGACAAAGCCAAGTACTCAAACGCAATTTTAATCGGATGCTCTCCGTAAGATACACCATCTACAATTTCCACCTCAGAAAAATAAAAGTAAGTATAAAACAAATCCCAATCCGACGGGAACCCGAACAATTCCGGATTCTTAACGCCATTGTCCATCAATTCATCAGATGCCTCTTCCGTGCAATAAAGCAAATAGATATTCTCGGTGTTTTCATTTGGAGTGAGCTCCGGAACGTTGAACTGATAGAACTTATAATGCGGCAGCTCCTCCTCACTCGGCAGTTCTTCCTCTGCCTCAAACCCATACATCTCGCAGTACTCCGCATACACCTCATAATCCGAAAGCGTATGGTAGTACTCGAAATTCTTCTTCGAACGGATGTGCTGTTCCATCGTGCCCGTGTAACCCGAACCGGTCTTGGACGTGTACACCAGCACATCGGAAGCATCGAGCGCATTCACCGTGCCGTCTCCGTTCACATCCGCAAGCGCCGCATCAAGCGCCGTCTGTGCCGTACCTGCACCAACCTCGGTGGCATAGACCAGAATCTCAGAGGCGTCCGTGGCATCAATCGCATTGTCGGCATTCACATCGCCGAGGGTCACTTCCGCTGCGGACGCCGGCAGCAGGGGAAGCGTCGTACAGATTGTGCAGCATGCGGCTGCGCCAAGCATTTGTTTCAACATGTTTTTCATAAGACGACCTCCTTCTGGATGTTTTGCGGATGCCGCCCTCTGCGGTATCCTTTCACCTTCATTATACCAGAGCCATTCTTTTCCTGTCAACCCCTCCAAGTAATAAAAGTGACGAAATTCAGGGGTTTCACTTGTGCAGGTTGTATAAGAAAAAAGCTGTACGGAAAACCGTACAGCTTTGGTTGTGCAGCGTACACACCCGAAGGGCGTCCCTTGCGGAAGCGGAAACAGGTGTTTTACAAACTTGTGATATGTTCGAAGACCTTGTCCGTGCTCCAGAAGTACATGTCGTACTTGAAGCGTTCCTTGAAGCCGCAGCGTTCCATCATCTGCATGACAGGCTCCTGTACGCAGGAGAAGTAGCACATTCTGCCCTCCTTGACCAGACCCTCGCAGTAGTCACGCAGTGCCTCGATACCGGACATATCCGCAATCGTCACACCACGCATGGAGAAGATGACGTTGTAATTCTCGCCCAGTGCCGTGACCTTTTCCTCGAGCTTCGAGCAGGTGCCGAAATACAGCGGACCGGAGATGTACACCACACAGGTATGGTCGAGCTTTTCGGGGTTGACATGGCTCTCGTCGAGCTTCTTCGGGTCAACGGGCGCTACTGTTACCTGCATGTCGGAGACCTTGATGACAAACATCAGAACGGAGAAGAGCACGCCAATCAGGATCGCCACGGTCAGGTCGAAAATGACCGTTGCCGCCATGGTGATGAGGAACTGCAGCATGGCAGTTTTGATCTTCATGCGAAAGATATTCTTGATGGCATGCCATTCGTTCATGCGCCATGCAGTCACGATGAGCACGCCTGCCAGTGCAGAAAGCGGGATCAGGGACATCACGCCGCCGAGGACGAACATGGACAGCAGCAGCACGATCGCATGGATGATGGAGACCATTCTGGTCTGACCGCCGGACTTGATGGCAACACTGGTTCTGGCGATCGCAGCTGTCGCAGGCACGCCGCCGAACAGCGGAATGATCATATTGCCGATGCCCTGTGCCACCAGTTCCACGTCCGCATTGAGCTTTTCATTCTTCATTCTGCCGGCAGAAGCACCGCACAGCAGGGATTCGATCAGACCGAGTGCCGCAATGGAGATGGCAGGTGTGATCAGACCCGTGTAATCGGCGGTGGTGAACGCCTCGAAGCTGAGTCTGTCTTCGAGGAACAGGCTCTTCGGGATCGCACCGACCTGGGGAACATCGAACTTGAAGATTGCCGTCGCTGCCGTTGCCAGAATGATGGCAACGAGGGAGCCGGGGCAGTACTGGTTGAGCTTCTTCGGGTAAACCGCCATGAACACGATCACGGCAAGACCGATCAGAAACGCCGTAAGATCAAAATGCTGCTCGAGCACGAAATAGCTCTTGACCTTTTCGATGGTGGTCAGACCCTCGCAGACCAGCCCCGTGAGATTGCCGATCTGTCCGAATGCGATGATAATGGCAATACCGCTGGTAAAACCGGTAATAACGGGCATGGGGAGGTAGGAGACAAGACCGCCGAGCTTGAAAATGCCGCAGATGAGCAGAAGCACGCCTGCCAGGAAGCTTGCCATGAGCATGCCCTGCATGCCGTATTGGGCAACGAGGGACACGAGGATGGCGGTCATAGCGCCGGTCGGACCGCTGATCTGGTAGGATGCGCCGGAAAATCCTCCGATGAGGATGCCGGCAAGGATGGCAGTGACCAGCCCTGCGGATGCGGTCGCACCCGAGCTGACACCGAATGCCAGTGCAAGGGGCAGGGCAACTGCCGCTACAGTGATGCCGGCAAGGACATCCTTGGCAAATTTGCCTGCGCTGTACCCCTGAAATTCCCGTTTGAGTGACTTGCAATACGCTTTGATAAGCATGATTTCGCCTTCTTTTCTTCATGTTTTGTTTTGGGATCTTTTGCAACTTTATTATTATACTCCCATTGACAGAATTCGTCAATTGACAAAAGCGCTTAACATTACAGGGGCAAAAGGTGGAATTTTGGGTATTTTTGGGAGTAGGATGCTGCCGGCGCATTCCTCTACCATTGACAGAGATCGCCCCGTGTGCTATAATAAAACAAACCACGAAAGGCGGGGAAAATCTATGAAAATCGAACGTGCCGGCATTCGGGATATCGAAGGCATCAACCGGCTGCTGCGGCAGGTGCTGATGGTGCACCACGAGGGCAGACCCGATCTGTTCAAGCCGGACTGCAAGAAATACACGGACGCAGAGCTTGAGATTCTGCTGCAGGATGACAGCCGTCCCGTATTCGCCGCATGGGATGAAAACGGTGCGCTGCTGGGATATGCCTTCTGCATCCTGCAGGAGCACAAACATGACAATGTTCTGACGGACATCCGCACGCTTTACATTGACGATCTGTGCGTGGATGAGACCGCACGGGGGCAGCATGTCGGCACGGCGTTGTACCAGCATGTGCTCGGCTACGCCCGGGAGATCGGCTGCTACAATGTGACGCTCAATGTCTGGACCTGCAATGAGAATGCGATGCGCTTTTATGAAGCATGCGGCATGAAGCCGCAGAAGATCGGGATGGAAACAATACTGGATTAAAAAAAGCTGCCCTGAGGGTGAACTGACCCCAAAAAGTTAGACAAAGAAAAATAAACAAATCTATGCAAAGCGACTAAGCGGCAAGCTTGGTCGCTTTGCTGCACTATGCAGCGATGGCGAGACGGTATTCAACAGGTGACATTCCATCGAGTTTCAACT
>JAZPZJ010000010.1:0-7126 GCA_045544635.1 Oscillospiraceae bacterium | reverse complement strand
GCCAGGGGGTGGTGGTCTTGTGGGGGGGGGGGGGGGGGGGACAGCGTCCCCCACTTATTCTTCCGTTTCAGTTTCCTCCACCGGACGACCGTTATTTACCGGCAGCGGCTTCATGGTGGGGAACAGCAGTACATCACGGATGGAGGGGCTGTCTGTGAGCAGCATCACGAGTCTGTCCACACCGAAGCCCAGACCGCCCGTAGGAGGCAGACCGTATTCGAGTGCGGTCACGAAGTCCTCGTCCACCTCGCCTGTCATATCGCCCAGTGCACGTCTTGCTTCCACCTGTTTGATGAAGCGCTCCTTCTGATCCACCGGATCGTTCAGCTCGGAGAATGCGTTACCCATTTCTCTCGCATAGATGAAGTATTCGAAACGCTCTGTGAATGCCGGATCCGAGGGCTTGCGCTTTGCCAGCGGAGAGTTCTCCACAGGATAATCATAGATAATCGTCGGCTGGATGAGGTTCTCTTCAACGAACGCATCAAAGAATGCAATCAGAACATGGCCCTTGGTTGCAGCTGCGCCTTCCTCGACCTCAACGCCCTTTGCCTTTGCGCAGGCTCTTGCGTCCTCGTCAGTAGCCCAGTCATTATAATCCACGCCGGCATATTCCTTGACCGCTTCCACCATGGTCATGCGCTTCCAGGGCTTGCCGATCTCGATATCCACACCCTGATAGGTCACGGTATCGCTGCCGCAAACCTTCATGGCAATGGTACGGTACATATTCTCGATCAGATCCATCATGCCGATATAATCGGTATATGCCTGATACATTTCGACTGTTGTGAATTCGGGGTTATGGGAAGTATCCATGCCCTCGTTACGGAAGATTCTGCCGACCTCGTATACACGATCAAAGCCGCCGACGATCAGCTTCTTCAGGTTCAGCTCTGTCTCGATACGCATGAACATATCCATGTTCAGCGTATTGTGGTGTGTCACAAAGGGTCTTGCAGCAGCTGCAATCTGGATGGGAAGCAGAACGGGGGTCTCTACCTCAATATAGCCGATGCCGTCGAGGTAATTGCGGATCTCACGCATGATCTGGCTTCTCTTCACGAAGGTATCCTTCACCTGGGGATTGCAGATCAGGTCAAGATAACGCTGACGATAGCGCATGTCCTGATCCTTCAGACCATGCCACTTCTCCGGCAGGGGCAGCAGGGACTTCGAAAGGAGGGTAACCTTCTTTGCATGCACGGAGATTTCGCCCATGCGTGTACGGAACACAAAGCCCTCAACACCGATGATATCACCGATATCCCATTTCTTGAATGCTTCGAATGCTTCCTTGCCGATCTCGTTCATACGAACATAGACCTGCATTCTGTCGGTATGGTCACGCACATCAATGAAGTTTGCCTTACCCATATTACGCCAGCTCATGATTCTGCCGGCAATGAACACGGTCTCAGCTGCGATCTCATCGAGTCCGGCCTTAATTTTCTCCTCATCGCCCTGTGCAGCATCCATCACAGCCTGCTCACGTTCCTCATAGCTGATTCTGAGCTGGGCATTGTGAATGGAAACGGGGAAGCTGGTCAGTGTAAAGGGATCCTCCCCCTTTGTCTGAAGCTCCACGAGCTTATCCAAACGAATCTGCCGCAGGGAGTTGGTATCCTGCTGCAGTTCCTCCAAAACATTCTGTTCTTCCTGCATATTTTTCACCCTTGTTCTATGAATTTTCTGATGATAAACGGATTACTTGGAGATCTCGAGCACCTCGAATCTCAGCTCGCCTGCCGGTGCTTCGACAACGAAAATATCGCCGACCTTTTTCTTCATTGCAGCCTTGCCGATGGGGGACTCATCAGAGATCTTGTGTTCCTTGTAATTTGCTTCAGTCGTGCCGACGATCTTGAGCTGCTCTGCCTTATCGGAACCAACCTTGCGGATGGTGATCACGGAACCGATACCGATCTCATCGAGGGAGATATTATCATCCTCAACAACCTCGGCATTGTCCACCATTGCCTGCAGCTCTGCAATTCTGCCTTCCAGAATTGCCTGTTCATTTTTGGCTTCATCGTACTCAGCGTTCTCAGAAAGGTCGCCATAGGAACGAGCTTCCTTCAGCTTCTGGGCAACTTCCTGACGCTTGACAGTGATCAGATAGGTCAGCTCCTGCTGGAGCTTTTCATAACCCTCACGGGACATTTGCATTTTTGCCATGATGTTACTCCTCTCAATTGCAATCAGATGCATTTTTTAAACACGATCCGTGTTTTCGGTATCCTTATTATTATAGTATATTTCGGGCAAATTGTCAAGTGGTTTGGCGGGATTCTTCCGAAAGAAAGGAGCTTTCGATGATTTCGAAAGCTCCTGTATCATTATCGCAGCATTTCAATCGCCTTAGCAAGCTGCGGATCAGTCTGAGGATCCGCATCCTTGATGACCGTCTCTTCCCCTGCCGCAACTTCCACATCCGGCACAACGCCGACTTCGTGATAGCAGTCGGAACGAGTGGTCTGGTAGGTTGCGATGGTCAGGGTCAGACCGCCGCCGTCCTCCATCTTGCGTGTCACCTGCATGATACCCTTACCAAAGGTGGTGGTGCCCACCAGCTCCGCCTTTTCAAAGTCCCGCAGGGATGCGGCAAACAGCTCTGCGGCACTTGCAGTATTCTCATTGACGATTACTACCATCGGCAGTTCCAGCTCCGCTGCATCGGAATACACAACTGTTTCCGTGGTGCCGTCCTGATAGGTCGCTGTGGCGATCTCTCCCTCCGGAAGCAGTATATCGAGGATCTCCTCAAGCGAATGCAGCAGACCGCCGCCATTGTTGCGCACGTCAAAGACGAGCGACTGTGCACCGTTTGCCTGCAGTGCTTCCAGCTCCTCACGAAACTGGGCTGCGGTATTGTCACGGAAATTGGTGATGGAAATATAGCCGATATCGCCGTACAGCAGCTTTCCGTCCACAGTTTTGACCTCGAAAGTGCGGCGGGTGATCACATATTCCTTATCCCTGCCGTCACGGCGGATCGTCAGCACAACATTTGTGCCCTCCTCGCCCCTGACAAGCTCGATCGCCTCTTCATAGCCGATCGAAAGGACATCCTTTCCCTGCACCCCGACGATGAGATCCTCCGGCTGCAGACCTGCTTCCTCCGCAGGAGAGCCTTCCTCAATGCCGATAAGGTGGATATACCCCTCTTCGCTGATCGTGGCAGTCACACCGATCCCGACTGTCTGACCGGATTCCTTTTCCTGCAGCGCCTGGTATTCCTGCGGCGTCATATAGTGGGAATACGGATCCTCCAGACCGGAAACATAGCCTTTCAGGATTCCGGTCATCAGTGCGTCCTCATCAAGCGTCGTATAGAAATTCTCCCGCACATAGGTATCCAGCGCTTCCAGACGCTCATACTTTGCTGCCTTTTCCTTGACCGCCTGCACCTTTTCATTGAAGCTCTGCAGGGAAAAGAACATCGTCACAATGAAGGTAATTGCCGCAGTCAGCGCAGCAATGCTGATCGTCAGCCCAAGACTTACTTTTTTATTCATAGGCAATCGCACCCGCACGGGTGCCGCTCCTTTCTGTCAGCGTCGGTCGAAAAACAGGGACGCACGAGGATGCCGTCCCTGTTTTTGGAAATCATTAATAATTGAGATAGTTGCCGGGGTTTACTGCAGTGCCGTTCTTTCGGATCTCGAAATGGAGATGGAAACCGGTCGAATGACCTGTACAGCCAACCACACCGAGTGTTTCGCCCTTTCCGACGGACTGTCCGACAGAGACACTCACCGTCTGCAGGTGCGCATACATGGTTGTAAAGCCGTCCCCATGGGAAACCAGCACATAGTTACCGTAGCCATTGCCGCAGCAGTTGCTGCTCTTGGGATAGTTATGGCTGCAGCCCGTGCTGACTGCGATGACTGTACCGCTGCGGGATGCTACGACATTTGCGCCTCTGTTCTGCGCAATATCATAACCCTTGTGGAGTCTGCCCCAGCGCCAGCCATAGTAGCTGGATATGTAGTAATGTCCGGGACACGGCCAACCAAAGGAAGCACCGGTATAGCTCGGTTCCGTATAGGAGCTGTCACTGCTGCTGCCATTGTCACTGTTATTATTATTGTTGTTGTTATTCTGATTCTGCTGCTGTTCCTGCTGTTTCTTGGCTTCTTCCTCCTGACGCCTGCGTTCTTCTTCGGCTTCCTTTTCCTTACGCTTGCGTTCTTCCTCCGCACGGCGGATCTGTTCACGGATCTCATCTTCCGCATCATCCAGCCGCTTGTTTTCTGCCTGCAGCTCTGCGATGGTCTTGTCACGGTTTGCAGCTTCCTGTTCCAGACGCTGCTGCTCCGCTTCGGATTCCTGATATGCTGCCCGCAGCTCCTCCATGGAAGCTTCCATTTCCAGCTTCTTTTCTTCAGCCTTTGCAAGCTCCGCTTCCAATGCAGCAAGCTGTGTGTTCAGTGTTTCCAGATTGGCATTGTAGGATTCCAGTTCTGCCTTTAAATTATTTACCAGCTCATCATCGTGTCTTGCCACGCAGGAGATCAGCTCGTACTTTGACAGCAGGTCATAGAAATCCGTTGCACCGACCAGTGCGGACGCAAGGCTGTCATTGCCATTGACATACATCGCACGCAGACGGAGCTTGAACTGCTCGAGTCCCTCTTCGATATCAATTTCCTGCTGGGCGATGGTTGCTTCCAGGTCTTCGATATCCAGATTCAGGTTGAAGATATTCTCATTAATTGTATTCAGCTCTGTATCCAGAATTGCCATATTGTCCTGCAGAACGTCGATCTTGTTCTGGAGCGTTGCCTGATAGGCTGCCGCTTCCTTCTGATCCGACTCGAACTGTGCAAGTTCCTTTTCATACTGTGCGATTTTCTTGTTATTCGCTTCCTTCTGGGCTTCCAGCTCAGCGATGGTCGCACTTTCCACATGCTGCGCATGGTCATAATTCTGCATCACCATGCCGCTGCAGCAAAGCATTGCCAATGCCACGGCAACTGCCTTCAACTTCAAACGTCTCATATTCCGCTTTTCGCAGAAATCACCTTCCTTTTATCGGGAAACATTACTCTTATACATCAATATGTTTTCTCGTACTGATCACGCTGCCGAGCGCACCGATCAGTGCACCGCCGCCGATATAGGCGAGCGTTACCCAGAGATAGATTTCGCTGAACTGGATAATACTGCCCACACCGATAATACTCAGCAGATCGACCTGATTCTGGAGGATATTCACGATCGCATCATACAGAAGCCATGTGATGACCAGCGCACCGCAGCCTGCAAAGAATCCTGTGATCATGCCCTCCACAAAGAACGGCAGACGGATAAATGCATTGGTAGCGCCGACATATTTCATGATCTGGATCTCCTCACGGCGTGCATAAACGCTCGCCTTGGTGGTATTGGAGATGATCACCATGGATACTACGACCATTGCCAGAATGATGGCACCCATCACCCATGTCAGGATCTGACGCAGCTGAGTCAGGATATTGATAAAGTCATACGGCGCACGGATGGAATAGATATGCGGAAGCTGCTGGATCTGTGCGATCGTATCATCCGTACTGCGGATATCCGCCACCTTGATGCGGTATGCATCGGGGAGCGGGTTATCATCGCCGAGGGATTCAAACAGCACATCGTATTCCGCCATACTTGCCTTCAGAGAATCATAAGCCTCTTCCTTGGAATAGAAGCTGACTTCTTCAATATTGGGGATTCCCTTGAGCGTCGTTTCGATCTCTGCCAGCGCTTCGTCGCTGGTACCGTCATTGAAATACACAATGATTTCATTTTTAGACTCCACGCCGCCGATCATGCGATTGACATTGTAGTAAGCCAGTGTGGAGATACCCACCAGCAGCAGGGATACCAGAAGCACGCAGAACGACGCAAACGCCATCATTCGGTTTTTCCAGACATTATCAATGCCCTGCTCCACCAGATATTTGATACCACTAACCTTCATTGATGCCTCCAATCACCTCGTCGAACACAACCTCACCCTGCGTGATGTTGATGATTCGCCCGCCGAAATGGCGCACCAGGTCATGCTCATGCGTTACCATCAGGATGGTCGTACCGCATTCATTGATACCCTTGAGGAGTTCTACGATTTCATAAGAAAGCTCGGGGTCGATATTTCCCGTCGGCTCGTCGGCAATAATCAGCTTCGGGTCATTGACCAGTGCTCTTGCAATGGCAACACGCTGCTTTTCACCGCCGGACAGCTCATTCGGGTAGGAATTCGCCTTTGCCTGCAGTCCCACCAGACTGATCACATACGGCACACGCTTGCGGATATATTTGCGGGGCGCATCAATTACACGCAGTACAAACGCCACATTCTCGTAAACCGTCATGGAGGGGATCAGTCGAAAGTCCTGGAACACAAAGCCAATGGTACGGCGGAATTCCGGGATCTTTCTCTTTTTCAGCTTATTCAGATTATAACCATTGACAATGACATTACCGCTGGTTGCATCAATCTCCTTGAGGATGAGCTTGATCATGGTACTTTTACCGGCACCGGAGGAGCCGACAACAAACGCAAAGTCACCGTCATTGATTTTGAGGCTGACATTATTCAGCGCATCCACACCGCTTGCATAGGTAACGGATACATTATTGAGTTCAACCATAAAAGAAGTGCACCTTCCTTTCCTTTCAGCGCCCAAACGGACGGACAAAGAGTTTGCCTGGCACACATGATATGAGTGTCAGGCAAAGAAATGCAATCTTTATCAGAACTTTACAGGATTTGCCTGAAGATATTTTTTCACCATAAGCGCAATCTTGAAAATGATTGCGTGATCGAATTCTCTCAGATCAAGACCTGTCAGCTTCTTGATTTTTTCTAATCTGTAAACGAGTGTGTTACGGTGTACGAACAGCTTTCTGGAAGTCTCGGACACATTCAGGTTGTTCTCGAAGAACTTCTGAATGGTGAAGAGTGTTTCGTGGTCAAGCGATTCAATGCTGCCACGCTTGAACACTTCATGCAGGAACGTCTCGCACAGGGTGGTCGGCAGATGGTAGATCAGACGTGCAATGCCGAGGTTGTCGTAGCTGACGATGATCTTGTCGGTATCGAACACCTTGCCGACTTCGAGGGCTGTCTGGGCTTCCTTGAAGG
>JAZPZJ010000009.1:0-21532 GCA_045544635.1 Oscillospiraceae bacterium | reverse complement strand
CCCCCTGCCCCCTCCCCGAGGGGAGGGGGATATTGATGCAGGGGCTTGCAGCCCCTGCGCCCGCATCATTGTTGCCGCTTAGCCGTTGATTGCAGCCTGTACGATGGTGTTGAAGTCCTCAGCCTTCAGGGAAGCGCCGCCGATCAGACCGCCGTCAATGTTGGGCTTTGCCAGCAGCTCAGCTGCATTGCCAGCGTTCATGGAACCGCCGTACTGGATGGTCACAGCGTCAGCAGTTGCCTGATCATAGAGCTTAGCGAGCTGTGCACGGATGAATGCGCAAACCTCTTCAGCCTGATCCGGTGTAGCAGTCAGACCGGTACCGATTGCCCAAACCGGCTCATATGCGATCACAGTGTTCTTTACCTGCTCAGCAGTCAGAGACCACAGATCCAGCTTGATCTGGCGAGCGATTACTTCCTCTGTGATATTGCACTCACGCTCCCACTTCAGTTCGCCTACGCAAACGATGGGCTTGAGACCTGCTTCCAGAGCTGCAACAGTTCTCTTGTTGACTGTCTCGTCAGTCTCACCGAAGTACTGTCTTCTCTCGGAGTGACCGATGACTACATACTCAACGCCCAACTCTACGAGCATGTCAGCGGAGATCTCGCCTGTGTATGCGCCGGACTTTGCAAAGTGTACATTCTCTGCACCGATTTTTACGTTAGAACCAGCAGTTACATTCATAGCAGTTTCGAGGTTTGTGAACGGTACGCAAGCGATGACCTCCACATTGCCCTCTGCATTTGCCACCAGGGGCTTGATTGCTTCGAGCAGAGCCTTAGCCTCTACTCTGGTGTTGTTCATCTTCCAGTTGCCGGCAATGATTGCCTTTCTTGTTGCCTTATTCATGGTAATTACTCCTTATCAGAAATTTTATTTTATACAAAAAGTACGCAGAAGATCATGACTCCCATCAACGCCAGAAAAGCGGAAAAGAAAATCATGGATATTCCGGAGCCCTTGCTCCAGGGACGATCCGGCTTAAAAACCTTCGTGAAAGCGGGCTTTCTCTTGTAACAGTAAATTGTGGTTTTCCCATCACGGATGACACAATCCTGCACGATGCTTGTGTAGCGCTCCTCACGATAGGTGTAAGCCACCTTGCAGATCTGAATGCGCCGCATATAGCCGTCATGATTCAGAATGGCAGTGCCTTTTTTGGCTTTGCGTGCAGCTTGAAACGCTTCCGGAATGCCGTGCCAGATCTCCTCCGTATCCTCCTCCACGATCTCCGCAGAGACCTTTGCCCAGAAAAGCGGGGAAGGGGGATTGTTCAGCGGTTTGCCGCACAGCGTACGGATACCCCTGCTCAGGAGCCAGTAGGTAAACCACACATAAGCTGCCGTCAGCAGGATCAGAATTACAAGCGTTCCCAGATCCATTGTAGTATGCGTGTTTCCGATTTCAAATTCGAAGGTCATTCTTCAGGCTCCTCGTTCTCACCGCAGAAGCTCTCATTGTTCCCCATTTCAAATTTGTGTGCTTTTTCCAGCAGCCGCAGCATGGCATCTTTCTGCCAGTGATACTTAAAGCCGCTGTAAGCTTCAATATATGCTTTTGTTGCTTCCGCCTCCTGCTGTGCCTGTTCGTATTGTTCAAACAGATTCAGAAGATGTACCTTTGTAACTTTGGGATAGATACCGGTTTCGTCATGCTTTTTTGCCCATTGCAGCTCAAATTCGTAATATCTTTGGGCAGCGGCTCCGTTTTTGACAAGTGCCGCAGTGATCGCAGCAGCATCAAAATATGCACCGCCCATCCGCTCACGGGCAGGAGAAGTGAAATAAATATCCAGAAATTTCTGGTTTTTCTGCATAATATCGGCTGCCTGCGCTGTGCGATGCGTATAGGCATACAGATTCAGCCACTGCAGATAATACATGCCCCTCGTATCGTCATTATCAAGCATCGTGATTTTTATGCTGTTGAGAATTTCTTCAGCTTCCCGATATTTCCCAAGCGAGGTGAAAACGTCAGCAAGCGTTGTTTTGTGCTCAAAAGAAAGGTTGGGATGAAGCTGACAATAACACTCGATCCATTCATCGCAATAGCCCTTTTCCTGAAAAATCGTTTCCAATTCTTCACTGGTTCCTACAAGCTTGTATAAGATTTTCTTGAACAATCCCATAGTGTTTCCGTCCTTTCACGATTTTGTCAATGAGATTATGGTGAAACCTCCGTATAGCACAAGAAGGGCGAATAGGAACTATCCGCCCTTATGCTTATCTTTTACGCATCTGCACAAGAGCAATGCTGAATACTCTCAGAAGCGATGTTCCTCTGCGAAGCAAGGAACATGCGGTTCAGTAAGTTTACAACGCGAGCAGTGAACTATCACTTTTCACATGTTTATCCACGCGAATCACCTGCGCGGGTTCCGCGCTTACTTTTCAGCGATAACAGCTACGCCCGGGAGCACCTTGCCCTCGAGGTATTCCAGAGAAGCGCCGCCGCCTGTGGAGATGTGGCTCATCTTGTCAGCGAAGCCCAGCTGCATAACAGCTGCTGCGGAGTCGCCGCCGCCGATGATGGTAGTAGCATCTGTCTCAGCCAGAGCCTTAGCAACTGCAATGGTACCCTTTGCCAGAGTCGGGTTCTCGAATACGCCCATCGGACCATTCCATACAACAGTCTTTGCGGACTTCACAGCCTCTGCGAAGAGAGCCTGTGTCTCTGTGCCGATGTCCAGACCCATCTTGTCAGCCGGAATTTCCATGGAAGGAACAACCTCTACTGCGATCTCAGCGTCGATCGGGTTCGGGAATTCTGCTGCGATTGTAGTATCAACAGGGAGCAGGATCTTCTTGCCGAGGGATTCAGCCTTAGCGAGCATTTCCTTGCAGTAGTCGATCTTCTCATCGTCAACCAGAGAAGTACCGATGGAACCGCCCTGTGCCTTGATGAATGTATATGCCATACCGCCGCCGATGATCAGGGTATCGCACTTTTCGAGCAGGTTGGAGATAACATTCAGCTTGTCAGCAACCTTTGCACCACCGAGGATTGCAACGAACGGACGCTCCGGAACCTCTACTGCATTGCCGAGGTACTGGATCTCCTTCTGCATCAGATAGCCAACTGCTGTTTCCTTTACGAACTTTGTCACGCCTGCTGTGGAAGCATGTGCTCTGTGAGCGCTGCCGAATGCATCCATAACGAATGCTTCGCCGTCAACCAGATCAGCCAGTTCCTTGGAGAACTCTTCGCCGTTCTTGGTCTCTTCTGCACCACGGAATCTTGTGTTCTGGAGCAGAACAACTTCGCCTTCAGCCATAGCTGCAACAGCTGCCTTTGCGTTTTCGCCGACTACTGTATCATCGTTTGCGAAAGTTACCTTTGCCGGAGCGAGTACTTCAGCAAGTCTTGCTGCAACGGGAGCGAGGGAGAACTTCTCCTCCGGACCATTCTTCGGCTTGCCGAGGTGGGAGCACAGTACAACCTTTGCGCCGTTCTCCAGCAGCTTCTTGATGGTGGGAAGTGCA
Organism: Oscillospiraceae bacterium; assembly: GCA_045544635.1. GTDB lineage: Bacteria > Bacillota > Clostridia > Oscillospirales > Ruminococcaceae > UBA3855. Next base: position 18,044 of record JAZPZJ010000009.1, on the reverse strand, counting down.
GCCTGGATTCTGTTGTCGTTTGTGATCACGCCTTCCTTGAGCGGAACGTTGAAATCGCAGCGGACGAGAACCTTCTTGCCCTTCACGTTGATATCTTCTACAGTAACCTTGTTCAAACCTGCCATTGTCATGACATCCTTTCAGATTAAATTTTTGCCTTTTTCAGGCGTTTGGTGGCGTGTCGATAATTTTTGATCGGCACAACACTTATATTATACAACATTTTTCCTGATTCTGCAAGAGGTTCCCGATATTTTTTCAAAAAATTTATAATTTAGCGGAATTTCCTTGACAAATGCTGTTCATCATGCTATGATAAACAAAAAACGACAGGAGGACAAAACCATGAATATCCCAAGCGATCCCGCCATTTTAGTGAGCTATCTCAATACCCAGCTGCGTGATTTTTACCCCAGTCTGGAGGAATTCTGCAAGACCAATGACTGCGATATGCAGGAGATCATGGACAAGCTCCGGAAAATCGGGTTTGAGTATGATGCGGGGCAGAATCGGTTCAAGTGATCTTAATGAAACGGGGGCATTTATGAAACTGTTCAGAAAAGGGCAATCCTCCCGTGATTTTCTGATCGCAGGCGTGGTTCAGATTCTGCTGGGAATTGTGATGATTCTGTGCCATCATGGCATCACAATTCCGGAGGATTACACATTGGATGCATTTGATGTCATTTTCATTGTTCCGATGCTTGCAAAATTAATGTTTTATGGAATGCTGCAGATTCTGGCAGAGGTGACGCTGGTTGTCGGCTGCATACAGATAGCAGTGGGAAGCGGCTGCTTTCTGCTGGGGATTCCTGCGATTCCCGACCTGGTGCAGCATATCCGGGATTATCACAAATACTTTGAAAAAGGTGATGTGCCTACGGAGCAGGAATTGCATGATATGCTGGAGTCCGGTGAGATCACGAAACGTGAATATGACGAGATACGTTCCTATAAGAGCGATCAGAAATGATTTGCTGCCGGAATCATGGAGAAATTCTGCAAGACCAATGACTGCGATATACAGGAGATCTGCGAGAAGCTTGCAAAAATCGGGTATGAGTATGATGCGGGGCAGAACAGGTTCCGGTGAATCGGAATTAACATGAGGTGATAACATGAGATGGATTGATGGAAATGAAATTGATGTTAAGGGATTTTCTGTCGATGAAATATGTAAAAAACTATCGCTCGAAATGTATGACAACGATCGTGCGCAATGGCTTAAATGTGATGAGTTCATACAGAATGCCTTATTTATCATTGATTTTGACGCAGTAACGAATATGGAGGGCTTTTCCACACCCTATGACGGGTACTTTACAGCCGAGGATTATTCCAAAATAATAAAAGCATTTCGTGCGATCGGTGATGATAAAGATGCGGATACTCTGACTGAAGCAAGTCATCTTGATTCACATTATCAAACCCTTCTTGACAGTACGGAAGACGAGGACGAATCCGATAAAATTTTTGATGAGTTTTGTGAGAAAATCGAAAAATTAGGAGAAGGACTGTATCTGAACACAGATTTTGATATGTGGGCTTTGCTTTATGAGTATCTGAATAAACAGATCAGAAAGCTGTAATGTAAAGTGCGATTTGCAATATTGCGCCAAGCATACCAAACCTAATTGAAGCCCTCGTAAAAAACAGGAGAACCTTTATGAATCATCAAGAACCCCATATCTCCGTCATCGTCCCCGCCCACAACGAAGAACGCTATGTGGCACGGTGCATCAGTTCCATCCGGAAAGCCGCTGATGTGTACGGCGGCGATGTGGAAATCATCGTGGTCTGCAACCGCTGCACGGATGCGACCGAAGCCATCGCAAAGGCAAACGGTGCAAGGGTCGTGCATGACGAAACACGTTGCATCGCAAGCGTCCGCAACGCCGGCATTAAGGCGGCGAGGGGGAACATCATTGTCACCATCGACTGCGATAATCGCATGACGGAGGGGACACTTGCCGAGATCGCCGATCTGCTTGACAGCGGCAGATTCATCGGCGGCGGTGCACCTATCCGCTTTGAACGCTATTCCTTTCCGCTTTGGTGCAATGATCTGCTCTGCCGGATCTCATTCCAGCTGACAGGGCTGTACTGCGGCATTTTCTGGGCGGAGAAACGGACGTTTGATGCGGTCGGGGGATTCGTCGAGAAAAAGGCGATGGAGGATGCTGCCACTGCAAAACGCCTGCGTGCATACGGAAAAAAGCAGGGCAAACGCTATACCACCCTGCGGCAGAATCATATGATCAATTCGACCAGAAAATACGATGTTCTGGGCGATTGGCTCTATTTCCGGCTGATGTTCCGGAATACAGGCACATTCCTGAAAGCCGCATTCGGTGATACCAAGGGCATTGACAAGCTGCTGGATGAACTGTTCTACGACTACAATGATAAACACTGACGAGGTGGACTATGCTGACAACAGAACCGACACTTGAAATGTTACAGGAATGGACACGCCTGCATGAAGAATACCGCCCGAGGCTTTCTCCGAACCGGAGATCCGGTGCGCAGGTGGATGCGTATTTCTGCGAGAAATATCCCCATACACCGCTGGATTCCGAAGAGCTTCGGGAGATGATCGCAGCGGAGATTCTGGAAAATCCCCACCATGCTGAAAAGCTTCCGCCGGATACAAAGCCTGATGTGCGTTGTTACATGTCGGGGGATGTATTGGTTGGAATCGACCTTGTGACGGGGCATATCCATGCGGAGAGCGAGGATACAGAAAGAATGGCAAAGCTCTATGATGCGTTGTTCCTGTACCGTGGTCTGGATGAAGCAGATCTGGAAAATGCGTTTCTGACGGCGGAGTATGTGCGGCTTTCACAGGAAATGTATGGGGAGGGCGGCACATGTCAGCGGACACAGGACTGACGCTCCGCCTGCACGGCGGAGGTCTGGAAGAAATTCTTGCAGTGCTGCAAGCCGCCGGATGGGGGAATCGTGACGGCATGACGGAGTATCTCCCCCTGCATGATGACGGGATGTATAACTGGCAGAAAGCGAATCTTTCGGAGGAAGAGTTTTTCACCATTCTCGGCGAAAAACAAAGATTACACGAACAGATCGGCGTGATCCTCTATTACCAGAACACTGAAACCGGTATCATGCTGTTGGCAAAGGATGCGCAGGAGATCCTATTTGGTCTGGATATCGGCAGAAAAACGATCGCTGACAGTATGACGGATGTTTCTTGGTATCTGGAACATGTGGTTCTGCTGCTGAAACGGGCTGGGTTTGCGGTGTGCCATATTGAATTCAATGAATGTGTATGATGAGAGGCAGAATCGGTTCAGGTGAGAGAGCTTAAAATCGGAATTTAAAGAGGTATTTACTATGGCGTATTCAATTAAATACAACGAATTAAGTGCAGAAGAATTTGTATCATTATGGGAAACAGTATGGGGACAAGCACCTTCATTAGAACAAATAAGGCTTGCAATGGAACATACATTGTTCAGAGTTTCCATATTTGATAATGATACAATTATAGCTATGGCAAGAATGATTGGTGACATGGGATTAGACTATTATATCAAAGATGTGATTGTTAAACCGGAATATCAGGGCAAGGGTATAGGCAGAATGCTGATCAACGAATTGTTGAAATTTGTTAATGATAATGGAATCGCAGGAACACAGATTTTTGTTGAATTATGCGCAATGCCTGACAAAATTCCATTTTATGAAAAGTTTGGATTTCATGCTAATGAAGCTCAACGTCTAAAAATGATGTATCAAGTCAAATAACTTCTGTATTATGATACATTTCTAAGTGCTTCGCAATGTTTTTTCAAAAACCAATTGACAAACGACAAAAAATATGCTACAATACAATATAGCGTACTAAAGCGATACAGCTTACGCACACGACCGCTTTCTGCAGCTGCGGAAAGACAGCCCATACGGACAGGCGGGTCGGATTGCCGAGCGCAGCGGCATGCTGCATTATTGATTGGGTTCAGAGCCCAAATTTTATAAGATGATAACTTTATAATCATAATCTAATCACTTGTGAAACGGTCAATAAGAAAGCGGCAATGTGCAGCGGTATCGGAATATCATGGCGGAAGTTTTTTCTGCGATGTATAGAAGATTGACGAACGGGTGATGCTGCATCACCCGTTTTATTTTTTACAGACGAGGAAAAGCCTATGAATATCGAAAAACAAAAATCAGCGCCGGTTTACGAAGCGCTTGAACGCTTCCGCAGACAGCGTGTTGTGCCGTTCGATGTCCCCGGACATAAGCGAGGACGGGGAAACCCCGAGCTTGTGCAGCTTCTGGGAGAAAAATGCGTCGGCATTGATGTCAATTCCATGAAGCCGCTGGACAATCTCTGCCATCCGGTTTCCGTCATTCTCGAGGCGGAACAGCTGGCGGCGGATGCCTTCGGTGCGGCGCATGCGTTCTTCATGGTCGGGGGAACGACCTCCTCCGTGCAGACCATGATTCTTACAGCATGCAAGGCAGGGGATAAGATCATCCTCCCCAGAAATGTCCACAAAAGCGTTATCAATGCCCTTGTCCTCTGCGGTGCAGAGCCGGTTTATGTCAACCCCGATGTGGACAGCCATATCGGCATTGCGCTGGGCATGGAGCTGTCGCAGGTGGAACGTGTCATTCAGGAAAATCCCGATGCTGTGGCGATTTTCGTCAATAATCCGACCTATTACGGCATCTGTTCCGATCTTCGCTCGATCGTGAAGCTTGCCCATGATCATGGAATGCTGGCGCTTGTCGATGAAGCACACGGCACGCATCTCTATTTCCATGAGGAGCTTCCCGTTTCTGCGATGGAAGCCGGTGCGGATATGGCGGCGGTTTCCATGCACAAATCCGGCGGAAGCCTGACGCAAAGCTCCCTCCTCCTCCTCGGGCAGAGCATGAATATGCGCTATGTCGAACAGATCATCAATCTCACCCAGACGACCAGCGCATCCTATCTGCTGTTGTCGAGTCTGGACATTTCAAGGCGAAATCTTGCGCTTCGTGGGCGTGAATCCTTTGAAAAGGTCAGCCGCATGGCAGAATATGCAAGAGAGGAGATCAACTCCATCGGCGGATTCTATGCCTATGGCAAGGATCTGGTCAACGGCAGCAGTATCTACAACTACGATGTCACAAAACTTTCCGTCTACACAAGGGACATCGGACTGACGGGCATCGAGGTCTATGATCTTCTGCGTGATGAATATGACATCCAGATCGAGTTTGGCGACATCGGCAATATTCTGGCGTATATCTCCATCGGTGACCGCATTCAGGATATTGAACGTCTGGTGGGAGCGCTCGAGGATATCAAGCGTCTGTATTCCCGTGACAAATCCACCATGCACAATGCAGAGTACATTTCCCCGATCGTTGCCATCACGCCGCAGAAGGCGTTCTACTCCGAAAAAGAGCTGATCCCCATCCGTGAAACGGCGGGGCGCATCTGCGGAGAATTCGTTATGTGCTATCCCCCCGGCATCCCGATCCTTGCGCCCGGCGAGATGATCACAGCGGAGCTGGTGGATTATATCCTCTATGCAAAGGAAAAGGGCTGCTCCATGCAGGGTCCGGAGGATCCCGATCTGGAGAAACTGAATGTGCTGAAGGGAGTGTGACAGATGGACTACTGGTTTTCAGAACTGCATACGAATAACGTGAAAATGTCCATACGAGTGGAAAAACAGCTGTTCACGGGCGAGAGTGATTTCCAGCGGATCGATGTGTTTGAATCCGAGGAATTCGGGCGTTTTGTTACATCGGACGGCAGTGTGATCTTTTCGGAGAAGGACGAGTTCACCTATGATGAAATGATCGTGCATGTGCCGATGGCGGTGCATCCCCATGTGAAAAAAGTCCTTGTGATCGGCGGCGGTGACGGCGGCGTGGCGAGGGAGCTTTCCCATTACGATGAGATCGAATCCATTGACGTGGTCGAACCGGATGAACTCTTTGTGCAGGTCTGCAAGGAATTTTTCCCCGACAATGCAAAGGGGCTGGAGGATGAACGTGTCAATATCTTCTACCGTGATGGTCTGCGGTTTCTGCGCCGCAAGGAGAATGAATACGACCTGATCATCAACGACAGCACAAATCCCTTCGGGCATACGGCAGGACTGTTCACGAAAGAATTCTACGGCAGCTGCTACAAGGCACTCAAAGAGGACGGCATTATGGTGTACCAGCACGGCAGCCCGTTCTTCGATGAGGATGAGGAGGCGTGCACGGCGATGCACCGGAGAGCATTCCGCTGTTTCCCGATCAGCCGTGTGTATCAGGCACATATCCCGACCTGTCCGTCCGGCTACTGGCTGTTCGGCTTTGCGTCCAAGAAATACCATCCCCTCCATGATCTCGATGCCGCACGCTGGAAAGCAAGGGGCTTGCAGACATGGTATTATACCACCAACCTCCACACCGGCGCATTCATGCTCCCGAAATATGTGGAGGATCTGCTGGAAGAGGCGGAGGAACGCAGGAGGCTTCCATCCGAAGGGCGAGTGCTCAATTCCAGTTTTGATGAAATCGAATAAACCCATTACCTACGAAAAGGAGAATTACCTATGAAACTGTTAGTTATCGGCTGCGGCGGTGTTGCGACCGTTGCAATTCACAAGTGCTGTGCAAACCCTGTATTCACCGAGATCTGCATTGCAAGCAGAACCAAGTCCAAGTGCGATGCACTTGCAGAGAAGCTCCGCTCGACCACAAATGCCGTGCTTACCACTGCACAGGTGGATGCGGACAGCGTGGATTCCCTCGTTGCGCTTATGAACGAATACAAGCCCCACACCGTCCTGAATGTCGCACTTCCTTATCAGGATCTGACCATCATGGATGCCTGCCTTGCCTGCGGTGCAAATTATGTGGATACCGCAAACTATGAGGCGGAGGATACCGACGATCCCGAGTGGCGTGCCATCTACGAGAAGAGATGCGAGGAAAAGGGCTTCACAGCATATTTTGACTATTCATGGCAGTGGGCATATCAGGAGAAATTCCAGCAGGCTGGTCTGACAGCACTCCTCGGATCCGGCTTCGATCCTGGTGTGACCAGCGTCTTTGCAGCATATGCACAGAAGCATTACTTCGATGAAATTCACTACATTGACATCCTCGACTGCAACGGCGGCGACCACGGCTATCCGTTTGCAACAAACTTCAATCCGGAAATCAACCTCCGTGAGGTTTCTGCAAACGGCTCCTACTGGGAAGACGGCAAGTGGGTGGAAACCAAGCCCATGGAAATCAAGCGTGAATACAATTTTGAGGGTGTGGGTAGGAAGGATATGTACCTCCTGCATCACGAGGAAATCGAATCCCTCGCAAAGAATATCCCCAATGTCAAGAGAATCCGTTTCTTCATGACATTCGGTCAGAGCTACCTGATGCACATGAACTGCCTGCAGAATGTCGGTATGCTTGGCACAACACCGGTGGAATTCGAGGGTCATGAGATCGTCCCGATCAAGTTCCTCAAGGCACTCCTTCCCGATCCGTCCACACTCGGTCCGAGAACCGTCGGCAAGACCAACATCGGCTGTATCTTCCGCGGCATCAAGGACGGCAAGGAACGTACTATCTATATCTATAATGTCTGCGACCATCAGGAATGCTTCAAGGAAACCGGTGCACAGGCGGTATCCTACACGACAGGCGTTCCGGCAATGATCGGTACTTCTCTGGTTGCAAGCGGCATCTGGGCAAAGGCTGGTGTGTTCAATGTCGAAGAATTCGATCCCGATCCGTTCATGGATGCACTGAACAAGTACGGTCTGCCGTGGGTGGTGGATGAGAATCCGGTGCTGGTAGATTGATATGACGGATGCACGCAATGCGATGGCAGGGGTAGTGAATACCCCTGCATACGTTCTGGATGAATCCAGACTTCTGCATAATCTCGAAATCCTCAAAGGCGTACAAGACCGCACCGGATGCAAAATCCTCCTCGCACAGAAAGCATTCTCCATGTTCTCGGTCTATCCCCTGATCGCAAAGTACCTCTCCGGCACGACCGCCAGCGGACTGTATGAAGCAAAGCTCGGCCGGGAGGAATTTGAGGGCGAAGTGCATGTGTTTTCGCCCGCCTATAAATATGAGGACATCTGCGAAATTGTGGATGTTTCCGACCATATCGTGTTCAATTCCCTGCGTCAGCTTGCACAGTTCGGGCACATCTGCCGGGATGCCGGGAAGAGCGTGGGACTGCGCATCAATCCCGAGTGTTCCACGCAGGAAACTGCCATCTATGATCCCTGTGCCGTCGGTTCACGCCTTGGCGTGAGAGCCTGTGATCTGACAGAATTCCCCGATGTGGACGGTCTGCATTTCCATACTCTCTGCGAACAGAATGCCGATGCACTGGAAACTACCCTCAAAGCTGTGGAGGAGAAATTCGGTGACTATCTTCACAAATGCAAATGGGTGAATTTCGGCGGCGGTCATCACATCACACGCCCTGATTACGATATTCCACTGCTTGAACGGCTCATTGTGGAATTTCAGAAAAAATACGATGTGCAGGTCTACCTCGAACCCGGCGAAGCCATCGCTCTGCGTGCAGGCTACCTTGTGACGGAGGTCATGGACATCGTGGAAAACGGCATGGACATCGCCATCCTTGATGCATCTGCTGCCTGCCATATGCCCGATGTGCTGGAAATGCCCTACCGTCCGCCCCTCTTCGGGAGCGGCGAAGCAGGGGAGAAAGCACATACCTACCGCCTGTCCTCCTGCACCTGCCTTGCAGGTGACATCATCGGGGATTACAGCTTTGATCAGCCGCTTTTCATTGGTGACCGGCTCTGTTTCGAGGATATGGCGATCTATTCGATGGTCAAGAACAACACGTTCAATGGTATGCCCCTGCCGGAAATCGGTATCCTCCATGCGGACGGCAGCTATGAAATGGTGAAGAAATTCGGCTATTCTGATTTCAAGGAGAGATTGTCATGAGGAAGCTTTCTACCATCCCGAAAGCGGACGGCTTTCATATGCCGGCGGAATTTGCACCGCATCATGGGACAATTATGATTTTTCCCGAACGCAGAGGGTCATGGAGTGATGTCCCGAAGGCGCAGGAAATTTTCAGCCGGATCATCCGTGAGATCGCAAAATCCGAAATCGTTTATGTCCTTGTGAGCGAGGAACAGCGCACCCGTGCGGAAGCATTGCTTTCCGGCGATGCACGCATCCATCTTCTCACCATTCCCCAGAATGACGCATGGGCAAGGGATACCGCCCCGACCTTTGTTGTGAATGATCGTGGGGAACTGCGCGGCATCGACTGGCAGTTCAATGCGTGGGGCGGAGAATTTGACGGACTCTATGCCCATTGGGCGGAGGACAATGCCCTTGCTTGCCGCTTCTGCGAATGCATCGGACTGGACTGCTACGATGCACAGCATTTTGTGCTGGAGGGCGGTTCGATCCATTCCGACGGGGAGGGGACGATCCTTGTTACCGAAAGCTGTCTGCTCAGTCCCGGACGTAATCCCCATATGACGAAGGAACAGATCACCGACACGCTGAAGCAATACCTCGGTGCGGAGAAGGTCATCTGGCTGCCTCGTGGTATTTACAATGACGAAACCAACGAACATGTGGATAATGTCTGCGCATTTGTGAAGCCTGCGGAAGTGGTGCTTGCATGGACGGATAAGAAAGAAGATCCGCAGTATCCGCTTTCCACGGCATGCATGGAAGTGCTCGAAACTGAAACCGATGCAAAGGGCAGAGCCTTCATCGTACACAAGCTCCCGATCCCCGATGTGCCCGTCTGCGTGGAGGCATCCGATATGGAGGGGTACGAATTTGAAGAGGGCGAGGATACCCGTGAGGTCGGTGAACGTCTGGCGGCATCCTATGTGAATTTCTACATCTGCAATCATGCGATCCTCCTGCCGCAGTTCGGCGGTGAGAATGCGGAGAGCGACGAAAGAGCCGCTGCGATTCTGGGAAAACTTTTTCCGGAGCGTGAGATCGTGAAAATCCCTGCAAGGGAAATCATCGTCGGCGGCGGCAATATCCATTGTATTACACAGCAGATCCCGAGAGGCGGTGAGCCGCCGCTGGCAACAGAGAAATCCGTGCCGACTTTTGCGAAGCATAGGGAGGCAGAACAATAAAGGAGTACATCATGAGAAACGTAACCGTCGCCGCTGTGCAGATGTCCTGCACATGGCATGTACAGGAAAATATCGCCCGTGCAGATGCTCTTGTCCGTGAAGCGGCTGAAAACGGCGCAAATATTATTCTTCTGCCGGAGCTGTTTGAGCGGCAGTATTTCTGTCAGGAACGGCAGTATGAATACTATCAGTGTGCAAAGCCGGCGGAGGAAAATGACGCAGTACAGCATTTTGCCAAGCTCGCCGCAGAACTCGGCGTTGTCCTGCCCGTGAGCTTCTATGAGAAGGACGGCAACCGCCTGTTCAATTCCGTGGCGGTGCTTGATGCGGATGGTACCATGCTCGGCATCTACCGCAAGACCCATATTCCGGATGATCACTACTATCAGGAAAAATTCTACTTCATCCCCGGCGATACGGGCTTCAGGGTCTTTGATACAAAATTTGCAAAGATCGGTGTCGGTATCTGCTGGGATCAGTGGTTCCCGGAAACTGCAAGAGCATTTGCGCTCAACGGTGCAGAGCTGCTCTTCTATCCGACCGCCATCGGATCCGAACCCATCCTCGAAACCGACAGTATGCCCCACTGGACACGCTGTATGCAGGGACATGCGGCGGCAAATCTCATGCCCGTGATCGCAGCGAACCGCTATGGTCTGGAGGAAGTACAGCCCTGCACGGAGAACGGCGGACAGTCCTCCTCCCTCCGTTTCTACGGTTCGTCCTTTATCGCTGACAATACCGGCGCACTTCTCTGTCAGTCCGCAAGGGAGGGCGATGATGTACTGACTGCCGCATTCGATCTGGATGCGCTCGCTGCGGATCGCCTCAGCTGGGGGATCTTCCGGGACCGCAGACCTGACCGCTACGGCGTGATCACAGAGAAATAGGTGATATGATGAGAAAAATCAAAGTGATCTGCCGTCAGAAAAACGGCGGTTATCAGCAGGAGCTGCAGGTGAATGGCGCAGCAGCTTCCGCAGAGGATGCGGAAACCAAACGTGCTGAGACATTTTTGCACGCCTTTTCTCCCGAGACGCTGACCGCTGAGGGCACAGCACGCTATGGAGATGATTTTGTGCTTGTGATGCGCACGGATGATACACAGATGCAGGAATTTGACGCACTGCTGCAGGAACATAGCGTGGAGTGCGAATAAGCTTTCACAGGCTTTTCACAGAAATTCACAAAATCTGACTTGATTTCATAAAATAAGTATGGTACACTAAGGAGTATCAAGACGACCTGATATGTGCCGCTCATTCTGTGCGGTACACCGATTGATTGGAGGCAATAATCATGGAAATGAAAGAAACCATTCTGAAGATCGGCGGAGACATCAAAAACTCTGCAGAAAAGCTTGCAAAGGGCACGATCGATACATCCAAGAAAATGGCTGAGAAGGCAAAGATCAAGCGCAGCATTTCTCAGGCAGAAAGCACCCTGAATGCGACATACATCGAAATCGGTAAGAAGTACGAGGAGCTTTACGGCAATAAGGGCGAAACAGAATTCGCACAGATGCTTGCTGTAATTGCAGATGCAAGAGCACAGATTGCTGCTGCAAGAGCGGATCTCGCTGCGATTGACAGCGCTGCGATCTGTGACAACTGCGGCAAGTATGTGCAGGAAGGACAAAAATTCTGTCCGCACTGCGGTACCAAGCAGGAGAAGGAGCCGGCACCCGTTCCGTCCTCTGAGACGGTCGTAGTGGATCCGGATGGTTCCGAGGTTGCAAGCCTGTAATTTCTGAATGACAAATCCCCTGCCGGCTGGCAGGGGATTTTTGTAATTAATAATATACGGATGATTCTGCTTTTTCCATGTAGCCGATCAGGGCAGGGAACATAATGGTGAATACAAAGCTAAGAATCATCAGCACAATTGTGATTACGATTCCGGCAATACAAAGCTTCTTGCCGCTGCTTAGTTTCTTCTTGGCGGTATCCGACATCATCGGAATCACGGTGGACATACCGCTTGCCTTGACCAGACCGATGATACTCAGGATCGGGCTGATGAAGCTGCATCCGCAGCAGATAATACTCAGGATCACGCTAATAACGCCCAGCACCTTGACAGAATTTGCACGGCTTTCCAGATTCGGGTCAAGTCCTGTCTGATTCTGATAGGCGTTCTGATAAACATTCTGATTGTAAGCAGGAGGCGGCGGAACGGGTGCGGCGTATACATTCGGCTGCGGTGCAGGATTTACCGTATTGCCGTCACCGGTCTGTACATATTCCCGTCCGTTCCAGCTGTAGCGGTCACCTGCAAAATCCTCTGCAGGCTGTTCATTTTGCGGTGTGACCTGTGTGGGAATCACGGACTGTCCATAGCTTTCCGGTGCTGCAGCAGGATCCGGAACGGAGGTCTCACCATAGCTCTCCGGTGCAGCAGCGGGATCCGGAATAGAGGTCTCACCATAGCTTTCCGGTGCAGCAGCGGGATCCGGAACAGAAGTCTCACCATAGCTTTCGGGGGATGCGGCAGGATCGGGCAGCGGGTCTGCACCATAGCCCTCGGGTTCCGTATAGGTGTCAGGCATGATCGGTGCCATATCATCAGCAGAACCCATCAGCGGGTCAGTAATATCGTTTGATTTTTCAGCGGGATTTCCGCCGAACTGGTTCAGATCGTCCATAACATTTTCCTTTCTGTCGTGTCAGTCACTGATTTATGAAATCGGCAGCATTGCCGGTACAAAATTCCGGATGATGTTCCATACTGCAAGCAAGCCAAACAACGTCAGCCACAGCGCCATGCTTCTCGGCAGAAGGCGGATTTTTTTTCCGAATACGGCAAAAACCTTTTCTGCATACAGAAGCAGTGCGGACACCAGCAGTACGGGTGCTGCAGGATTGTTGTGGAATGCACGGGCGATGTCGCCGTGCAGCAGTGCCATCATGCTGCGTGTGCCGCCGCAGCCCATGCAGTAATATCCTGTTGTTTCATAGAAAAAACAGAATATGACGTGATCTGCCACCCACTGCACAATCGGAACGAAAAGTTCACGGCCAAGAAAGCCGATGATCAGCAGCAAGGGTGGCAGCCACAGTATGGAATACTTTTTTACGTTGCTCACTGGCTGGTCAGCATGTTGAACAGCTCGTTGCTGCCAGATACCATTGTGATAATGTTGAATACGATCGTTACAGCGGAAATAGCAATACCGATAATGCTGCAGATCTTACCAACCTTGACATTGCCCTGTGCAGTCTGGGAAAGCTCGGGAAGAGCGGTCAGACCATTTGCCTTTACCAGACCGATGATACCAACGATCAGACCTGCGTAAGTGCAGCACAGAGAGCATACGATCGATACGATACCCAGGATCTTTACGGTGTTGGAGCGCTTGTCAGTCTCCGGATCCCCTGCGGGCTGGTAGCCCATGTTGTTCATTTCATCCATAACATATTCTCCTTATCTATTTTGTTGCTGCCCACCAGAAATTCTGGCGAATTTTGACGAATAAAGCAGCTTAATTTATTATAGCACAGTGCTAAACATTTGTTGTGAATATTCTATTTCCAAACTGTTTCGAAATAATGAAATAACGGAAATAAAGAGCGATTACTTGACAAAATCGCCGAAAGCGTGTATAATAAGCAATGAGCAGACTATGCGATAGCGTGGACGGAACAGTTCACGAGGAAAGTCCGAGCATCACAGAGCGGGATAGCTGCTAACGGCAGCCGAGGGCGACCTTAGGGCTAGTGCAACAGAAAAGAAACTGCCACATTTCGGTGTGGTGATGGTGGAATGGTGAGGTAAGAGCTCACCGGAGTGCAGGAGACTGCACTGCCGTGTAAACCCTATCCGATGCAACGTCTAATGGTACTGACCGTCTTAACATTGGCTCGATGGACGGCACAGTAACGGCGGCTTGAGCCATACGGCGACGTATGGCCTAGATAAATTATCGCACACGACAGAACTCGGCTTATCGGTCTGGTCAAGCGGACGGCTTTGCCGTCCGCTTTTTTAATCCGATATAGGGGGCTGACCTAAATGAACCGCAGCGAGCGGCACTGCGTGCCACCGCTGCTGATATATCTTTTTGATTGCGCCTTCGCCGCTTTTGGGGACGAAGTCCCCCAAACCCCCTGTTTACAGAAAGGAACACAACGATGAAACGACTGATTGCAATATTGAGCGTCTGCATGCTTTGCTTTGCAGGCTGCGATACGCAGGCAGCACCGGAAAGCACAGCGGAAACAGCTGCACCGGTTTACAAGGCACTGCCCCTGCCGGATCTGTATGTGGAGATGCCGGAACATTTTGAGACGACCTCTTCAGAATTTTATGAGGAATACTATATCTGCGAGGACGCCAGCATTATCATGACACAGGATATGAAAGGGGCACCCTATTCCTCCGTATATGACTATGCGACTTCGGCGCTGGCAGAATACCAGAAGGTCACATCCGAGCTGGAACTGCTGAATATGGAACAGGTGCAGGCAGGTAATGTTGCCGTGCAGCTCATGGAATTTACCTATACCATCGGTGATGAGGAAGCAAGCATCAGCAAAACCTGCATGGTCGGTTATCTGACCGACACCGGATCAATGTACATCATCACCTGCAAATCCGATCAGGATACCTATGAGACCTATCGGGATGATTTCCTGACGGTCATCACGTCGGCGGCATTCGTCAAGTGAGTCAGCCCATGAACCAACGGGATAAACTGCGCTGTGTCACGCAGATCGGCTTGCTGACGGCGGTGCTGACAGTGCTTTCGCAGATCGCATTTCCCATGCCCTCCGGTGTTCCGCTGACGCTCCAGACGTTTGCGGTTGCACTCTGCGCCGATCTTGGCGGTCTGAAAAAAGGCTTCCCTGCGGTATTCATCTACCTGCTGCTGGGGGCATTCGGGTTGCCGGTGTTCTCCCATTTGCGAGGGGGATTGGGTATGCTGTTCGGTGTGACGGGGGGCTTTCTGTGGGGATTTCTTCCGTTGGCACTGCTGTGTGCCGTGGGGATGCGGCTCCCGCATAAGGCGGCGACGCTTCTTCTGGCGGCGGGTGGGATCCTTCTGTGCCATCTTTGCGGTGTACTGCAGTATATGCAGCTGTCCGACACGGGATTCTGGGAAAGCGTGCTGCTCATCAGCCTACCCTATCTGTGCAAGGATCTGATTTCAGCGGCAGCAGCGTATGCAGCGTCGCTGGCCGTGCAGCGTGCACTGCGGTCCAATGGAATAGCATTATAGAATAAAGGCTTTCCGTCATCGGACGGAAAGCCTTTTGTCTCAGCTCATATTCTTTTCATTGCAGATATACTTTGTTGTCTGGTCATAGGTCTCAAGGAAATAGTACCAGTCGCCTGATTTTCCATAGTTGCCGCATTCCATCATATAGGTCTTGCCGGCGATGGTGACCTCCGGCCAGAAATGCTGCCAGTAATTGCTCGGCCATGTACCACGGAATCCTTGGATCATGCAGACATCATACCCAAGATATGCCATCATGGATGCAAGCGCACCATTGTACTGTACACACTGTCCCAGCTGGTTTTCGAAGACTGCCTCCGCCCAGCTCATGCCGGAGATGGAGTTCCAGAGTTCGCCTGCATAGGCATAATCCACTTCCTTATGGATCCAGTAGAGCGTTGTCCAGAGCTGTTCTTCACGGGTCGCATTGGCAGGGAAGTGCTCCACGGCGAATTTTTCCAGAATGGCAAGATCCTCGTCCGAAAGCGTATAGACATATGAGGTCGTTTCCGCCTTCTGGCGGTTGTAAACCGTGATGGTGTTGTGCGGCTCAAGATCCGCTGCATTGAGAATGGAATTGGTGGTATAGTCCACATCTGCATTGCTGAATTCGCTGTAGAGTGTGCCATTGGGCTGATTGCGGAACGCACAGATTTTATAACAATGCGGATCACTGTTGTTGGAAAGTGTGTCCATGTAACGGGAAGCATTGGCATCGGTAACGGTTGCGATGAGCTTGTAATTCTGTGAAGCAGCCGATGAACCGTCATAACGGTAGATCTCATAGCCGCTTGCATAGGCAATGGGATCCCATTTGACTACGGCAGCCAGGTCGAGCTTACCGACAATGATCTGCGGTGTGGCTAGAGAATCGAGATTTGCAGCTGTTTTTTCCAGATATGTCTGGAAATCGTCCGTCGTAACGCCCGTACCATAGGCGGTGGAATACACAAGAATTGCGGCAGCGTCAGTGGCGTCGTGGGTGCCGCTTCCGTCCACATCTGCTGCGGAAAACTGTGCTTCGGTGAAGGTGCTCATCCCCTCGGAGCCGATGGCAACCGCATCGACCAGAATGAGTGCAGCGTCCTCGGCATCAACGAGCGTATCACCGTTGACATCACCGATGGCGTAAGCTTCAGCGCCGGAAGCGGTAAAGCCGAGTGACAGGATACTATAAAAGCAGGCAAGGAGTCCTGCGGTAATTTTTGAGAATTTCATTGGAATGTGGCTCCTTTGAACGAAATGATAATGCTGCCTTCGCAGCACACTATGTGCATATTATACCATATTTGACAGCATTCGTCAAGTCGTATCTATGAAATTTACAAAAACAAGCGCAAAAATGTCCGCTGAAAAGCGGACATTTTCATCATTCAACCACAAATTCCTGTGCCTTTTTCTGACGTTTCACATCGACCATAACATCCACCAGCGTGCCCTCGGCGGTATATTCTTCAGAGAACATCTTTCCTTCTTCACGCAGAAGCTGCAGGAAGCTGCCTTCGGAATAGGGGATGCACAGCTTCATGCGTTTTGCCGTCTGCGGCAGTCCGTGCACGATCGCTGTCAGAAGCTGCTGCAGCCCGTCCCCGTGCTTTGCACTGATCCAGACATTCTCAAAATCGCTTTGCTTCGGAATATCCACCAGATCCGCCTTGTTGAGCACATGGATCTGCGGAATTTCCGCACAGCCCAGATCGTTCAGAAGCTCCTGTGTGATCTTCATGCGCTCCTGCACATCCGGTTCGGAAGCATCCAGCACATGCAGGATGAGATCAGCCTGCGCCGTTTCCTCGAGCGTTGAACGGAACGCCTCCACCAGATGATGCGGCAGACGGCGGATGAGTCCGACCGTATCGGAAAGCAGTACCGTTCTTCCATCCGGAAGTTCCAGCGCTCTTGCGGTAACATCCAGCGTAGCAAAAAGCTTGTTTTCCGCCAGCACGCCTGCATCGGTGAGCATATTGAACAATGTCGATTTTCCGGCATTTGTATATCCGACAATTGCAACGGTCAGTACACCGTCTTTCTTTCTGCGGCTGCCGATGAACTTGCGGTGCTGTTCCATCTCACGCAGTTCCTTTTCCAGCTGTGCCACACGGCTGCGGATGTGACGGCGGTCAGTCTCAAGCTTCGTTTCGCCCGGACCTCTTGTGCCGATGCCGCCGCCCTGGCGAGAGAGGGATTTGCCCATACCCGAAAGGCGCGGCAGCAGATATTGATACTGCGCGAGTTCGACTTGAAGTCGTCCCTCGCGCGTTTTGGCACGCTGGGCGAAAATATCAAGAATCAGCGCACTGCGGTCGAGCACCGTCACGCCTGTGATCTCTTCGAGCGCGCGGATCTGCGACGGCGAGAGTTCGTTGTCAAAAACGACCATCCCTGCGCCTGTTTCTTCCACGAGGTCGCGCAGTTCTTCGGCTTTTCCCTCACCGAGAAAACTGTGCGCGTCGGGCGTATGGCGGCTTTGCAGCAGTTTGCCGACGCACTCGCCGCCCGCTGTCTGAAGCAGGGCATCGAGTTCTTCCATCGACTGCGGTGTTGCCGTTTCTTCTTTTGTGAACAGGTCTGCGTTGAGTCCTGCGAGGACGGCTTTTTCCGCCGTGTGCTGTATCAGTTCGTCCATAGTTCCTCCTGCGGCCGTCTTCGACAGATTCCGCAAATATGAAAAAAGCCCACACCTATACAGA
>JAZPZJ010000008.1:0-19152 GCA_045544635.1 Oscillospiraceae bacterium | reverse complement strand
CCAGCAGAAAATTGGGCTTTTCCTTATCCTCACGCTTCATCACACGCAGGTAAGCCTTTGTAACCACATCCTGTGTTTCCAGGTATGCCTTCAGTGCGTCAAGCAGGGGAGTCGGCTCTTCCTTGAGAGTGCCGATCTGGATCTTTGTACCCGGTGCCATAGCTTCTGTGTTATTCACACGGAAGAGTGTTTCGCTCGGAATCAGAACATTATGGCTGAAGGGATTGAGCACTGCGCCCATTGCCTCTGCCTTGTTATCTCTCTGGAGAATGTGGCACAGATCCTGGAAGGAAATTGCAGCGAGCTTGTTCTCTGCATGCTTGTCCCACTTCTGATATTCGGTCATATCTGTGAACAGGGGGAAAAACTTATTGCCTTCTGCATTATTGAACAGGATGAAGCTGATCTGCGGCTGTTCTTTCAGTTCAACAGTTCCGTCATCATTTGCAGCAGCCTGCTGTACTGTGCGGATATTTGCGGGAACAAGGAAACGTGCGGGTTTGAGTGCATTGACAAATGCAAATTCAGTCTGCGATGTACGCTCCTTCTTCATTTCTTCGATTGCTTTCACCAGAAGGGGATTGGTAATCGGCTTCTGGTTGGTATTCTGTTCTGCCAAAATAGTCACCTCATTAATAAACTTTTACAGCACAGATGGGATTCCACCTGTTCGAAACAACTGTTATAGACATTATAACATAAAAATTTCGTAAAGTCAACCACATTTTTAGAAATAATGTAAAATCAATGAGATGAGCACCGCAATTCCTGCGCAGAATTCAGAAAAACGGAAAAAATAAAAAATCCGCCCGGACGGCGGAAACATGGAGCACATGAAAAATCAGGAGCAAATCCGGCAAGCCGGCTTCTCCTGATTACTTTTCATTGCTTGTGGTATGCTTGTCCTTACGCACGCTCAACCTTACCGGAACGCAGGCATCTGGAGCATACATGGATGTGACAGGGAGTTCCCTTTACGATTGCCTTTACACGCTGTACGTTGGGCTTCCATGTTCTGTTGGTCAGTCTATGGGAGTGGGAAACCTTGTTACCAAAAGTTACACCCTTGCCGCAAATTGCACACTTTGCCATTTTAGGATACACCTCCTTCAACATGTAGAAAAACACCTATGTCACTATTATAACAGATAACCAGAAAAAAAGCAAGACTTTTTTTCAATCTTTTCAAATTTTTTTTAAAATCCCCGTTTTGCGCAAAAACACTTGCAAAGTTTTGGAATTTGTAGTATAATAAAGAAGTGTATACTATCAAATTAGGAGTGATGCATGTGTTTGGTTTGACGACCGCAGACCTGCTGGAGTATTTTGTAAAGCTGATGATCATTTTTCTGATCCTGCCGCTGCATGAGTTTTCACATGCCTGGGCGGCAAACAGGCTGGGTGATTATACTGCAAAATATAAGGGCAGACTGACCTTGTCCCCGTTTGCACATATTGATATTGTCGGCGCACTGCTGCTGTTCTTCTTCGGATTCGGCTGGGCAAAGCCCGTTCCTGTCAATCCGATGCATTTCAAAAAGCCCAGCCAGGGCATGATGCTGACTGCACTTGCCGGACCTGCCTCCAATCTGATCGCAGCGTTCGTGGGTCTGATCGCATGGCAGCTGTTCAATGCGGATGCCTATGTGCAGACGATCAGCGGCATGGTATATATTACATCCGACACGATGGGATATGTCATGTGGATGCTGCAGTGCTTTATTATGATCAATATCAACCTTTGCGTGTTCAATATGCTGCCCATTCCGCCGCTGGATGGCTCGAGAGTTCTCAGCTATGTCCTGCCGCACAAGGCGCAGTACTGGATGGCAAAAAATGAGCAGCTCTGTCATATCGGCGTGCTGATCCTGATGAGTACCGGAATCCTGGGTATTCCGCTGCGTTTTCTGAGCAATCTGGTATTTGGTGCGCTGACGTTCCTGACAAGCTGGATTCCGCCGGTGCTGGGGTAAATTATGGCTGAAATGACGTTTAAGCTGGATGTGTTTGAAGGACCGCTGGATCTGCTGCTCCATCTGATCTCCAAGCACAAGTTGAATATCAATGACATCGAGATCACAAAGCTTCTGGAGCAATACCTGCTTTATATTGAGCAGGCACGACAGCAGGATCTGGAGCTAGCGGGTGAATTTCTCGAAATGGCGGCAAGACTTGTGTACATCAAAAGCGCCTCGCTCCTGCCAAAGCCGGAGGAAGCGGAACGTATCAAACGTGAGCTGGAGGGTGCGCTGATCGAGTATGCGCTCTGCCAGATCGCTGCCGGGCAGCTCCGGGAGCGTTTCGGTGCGGACGATATTTTTGTGCGCAAGCAGCTGAAACTGAAAATGAAGCAGACCTACGAGCTGCAGCATTCCCCTGAGAAGCTTGCCGAAGCATTGGCACAGGTCGGCAGGGCAAAAATGAATGGACAGCTCCTCTCTGAAAAAATCACCGATACCGTCACACAGGCTAAAACAGTTTCGGTGATCTCCAAGGTCATGTTCGTACTGCGCAGACTTTACGCCGGACAGAGCGTTTCTGTGGAATCCCTGTATGACGGGATCACGGATCGTTCCGCCAGAGTGGCGACCTTCCTTGCTGTGCTCGAACTGACAAGATTCGGAAGAATCGTCCTGAATGAAGACAATACCATGCTGACAATGTGTGAAAAGAAAGGCGGCTGATCATGGAAGAACTGAATCATCTTACAGCGCTGGAAGCGATTCTCTTCGCTGCCGGCGAGCCGCTGGAAACGGACCGCATTGCCTATACATTGAATCTGTTGGAACGTGATGTGCAGCCGTTGATGGACAAGCTGCAGGCACATTATCTGGAAACGGGAAGCGCCCTGCAGGTGCTGCATCTCGGAAATGCATGGCAGCTCGGCACACGGGCAGAGTTTGCCCCACTGATCCGCACGGCGCTTGAAACCAAGCGCATGCAGCCGCTTTCGAACGCGGCAATGGAGGCGCTGACCATCGTTGCCTATAACCAGCCCGTCAGCAAGGGCTTTGTGGAGCGGGTGCGAGGGATCGACAGCTCCTCCGTGGTCAATTCGCTGGTGGATAAGGGGCTTCTGGAAGAAGCCGGGAGAATTGATGTTCCCGGGCATCCGATCGCCTATCGTACAACGCCGCTCTTCCTGCGGGTATTCGGGCTTTCCTCTCTTGAGGAGCTGCCTGAACCGAAGCGTCCGCAGACGGAGGAATTTTCCGGTGAGATCGGCGATGTTGACAGTGAAACAGAAGCATAACGGCGCAGAGCGCTTTCAGAGAACGGAGGTGTCGGAATGCGCATCGTGCTTTGGATTTTATTGGTGCTGCTGCTGATTCTGGTCATCCTTTGTTTGTCAAGCGTGGTTGTGACGGTCGAATACTGGGACGGTGCCTTCCGTTATGCCGTGCGGTATTTCGGCATCAAGGTCTACCCGTTCCCGGAAAAGAAGGAAACGGATCCGGAAAAAGAGAAGCAGAAAGCTGCGGAAAAAGCGCAGAAGAAAGCGGAAAAAGAAGCAAAGAAACAGGCGGAAAAGGAAGCAGCAGCTGCTGCACAGAAAAAGCGCCTGCCTGCGGAAAAGATACAAAGAGCCTTGCAAAGCCTTGCGGAACGTGCGGATCTGATCAGTGAGATGTTTTCCGCTGTTCCGGGACCGCTGCGCAAGCTTCTGCATGCCGTAACGCTCGACCGGATCGAGACAGATTTCCGGATCGGCGGCGAGGATGCGGCAGATATGGCGCTC
Organism: Oscillospiraceae bacterium; assembly: GCA_045544635.1. GTDB lineage: Bacteria > Bacillota > Clostridia > Oscillospirales > Ruminococcaceae > UBA3855. Next base: position 15,413 of record JAZPZJ010000008.1, on the reverse strand, counting down.
CTGTATGGAAAGATCCAGATCGCAGTGCAGAATCTGCTTGCAGGTCTCGGACAGTGGATCCGTGTCAAACGCAAACAGGTGCGGATCATCTGTGATTTCACAGCGGATGAAAGCCGGTGGAATTTCCGCTTCCGTGTCAAGGCAAACATTGGTACGGCGGTTGCAGCGGCACTCTGGTTCCTGTGGAAGTACTGGCGTGCGGGAAAAACAGCGGATCGGGCAATTTCCGATCCGAGCATATAAGTTAAGTAAAGCGACAGCGGCAAAGCCGCAGAAGGAGTCTGTTATGAGTGAACATGCAATCAATGGTTTCATGGGGATCAGTATGGAAAAGATCCGCAGCGTGGTGGATGCCAACACCATGATCGGTGATCCGATCCACTGTGCGGACGGCACGACAGTGATTCCCGTCTCCAAGGTTTCCCTCGGATTTGCGTCCGGCGGATCCGATATCCCGACCAGAACGGCAAAGGAATACTTTGCCGGCGGTGCAGGTGCCGGCATGAGTGTGAAGCCCGTGGGCTTTCTTGTGATTCAGAATGGCGATGTGCGTCTGGTGCAGCTTTCCATGAATGCGGATAAGGGCAATGTAGCGCTGAATATGCTGCCTGAGATCATTGACAAGATCTCTGCGCTCATCCCCAAAAAGGACAAGAAGTCCGAAGAACCGGCTTCTGCAGAAGAAATCGCAGAAACCGAATAAGATTACCGCTGTCCGCATAGAATGCAGAGAATCAAATCTGTTTCTATGGAGGGCAATCATGAAACGAATCACGGGCGTATTTCTGGCAGTTTGCATGGTGTTCTGCGGTATTTGTCCGCATCCGGTGCATGCAGCGGAGGTCTCTGCAAAGGCATGTGTACTGATCGAGGCGGCAACGGGCAGAATCCTGTTTGAAAAGCATGCGCAGGAGAAGCTGCCGATGGCAAGCACTACCAAGATCATGACCACGCTCCTGACCATCGAAAGCGGTGATCTGGATACGGAATTCATGGTGGATTCTGAAGCCATCCATGTGGAAGGCTCGTCCATGGGACTGCAGGAACATGATCTCGTGACCAAGCGTGACCTGTGCTATGGCATGCTGCTTCCTTCGGGAAACGATGCTGCCAATGCGGCGGCGGTTGCCGTGGCAGGGGATATTCCTGCCTTTCTTGCGCTGATGAATGCCCGTGCTGCCGAGATCGGTATGACGAGAACCTGCTTTTCCACGCCCTCGGGGCTTGATGGGGAAGGACACGGTGCATCAGCATATGATATGGCACTGCTTGCACGCACGGCATTGCAGAATCCTGTTTTCCGGGAGATCTGTTCCCAGCCGTCAGCAAGCGTCAATTTCGGCAACCCGCCTTATCAGCGCACGCTTTACAACACCAATAAGCTCCTCGGCATGTACGAGGGTGTGGTCGGGGTCAAGACCGGCTTCACGGATGAAGCGGGGCGGTGTCTGGTGTCCGCATGTGAGCGTGATGGTGTGATGCTTATCTGCGTAACGCTCAATGCCCCCGATGACTGGAATGACCACCGGAAGCTCTATGATTTCGGTTTTTCCGGCGTGGAGCGTACAGAGCTGGCTGTACCGGAGGAGATCAGCATTCCCATTGCCGGCAGTGCAGCTGAACGTGTGCTTTTGCGTCCCGGCGAAACTGTAACCATCGGTGCGTGGCAGGGGGATTGTTCCGCTGTGCACACCCGTGTGCTGAAAGCACCCTTCGCTTATGCGCCTGTAAAAAAGGGCGATGCGCTGGGAACGCTGGAGTATTATTATGAAGATACCTGCATTGCCGCAGTGCCGCTTCTGGCAGCGGAGGATGCAGAGATATTGCAGGCCCCCGATCCGGAAAATGTATTTCTCCGGTTCTGGAAATGGCTGTGCAGTACAATAGGATGAAAGAAAAAGGAGGATATTTGTGGCAAATATCAGAATACAAAAAATACTGGCGGATGCAGGCTACTGCTCCCGCCGCAAGGCAGAGGCACTCATCTCTGCCGGAAAAGTGCAGCGCAACGGACGTCCCGTCAAGCTTGGCGATAAGGCATCTCCGAAGGATCTGATCACCGTAAACGGTGAGCGTGTCTATGTGCCGAAAAAGAAGGTGATGCGCTACATTATGCTCAACAAACCCCGTGGTTATGTGACAACGGTTTCCGATGAACTGGAACGCCGTTGTGTTATGGACCTTCTGGAGGATGTGGAGGAGCGTGTGTACCCCATCGGACGCCTTGACCGCAATTCCGAGGGCTTGCTGCTGCTGACCAATGACGGCAATTTCGCCAACGGAATTATGCATCCGAGCCGCCATGTGACCAAGACCTATCGTGTCACCGTTCGTCCGGATGTGTCCGACGATCAGCTTGTGCAGCTCTCCGACGGTGTGATGCTTGACGGCAGAAAAACACTCCCCGCAACTGTTGTTGTCCTCAACAAGGAACCGGGCAGAGTGGTGCTCCAGATCACCATCAAGGAAGGCAGAAACCGTCAGATCCGCCGCATGTGTGAGGCAGTCGGACTTGAAGTCGCAAGACTGCGCCGTACCTCTATCGGCCCGATCAAGCTCGGTATGCTCAAGCCCGGCACCTATCGTGATCTGACAGCGGAAGAACTGCGTGCCATCCGCAATGCCATCGGAAAGGAATGATCGTATGCTGAAAATTCTTGAACAGCAGAATACAGCACCTTATCAGCACATCCTCGACGGCATCAACACGCCGTACAAGCTCTATCTGACCGAAGCGATGGAAGGCGAAACGGTGACAGGGTATATCGTTTATGCCTATGAGCCGGATGCAGTCGCTGTCCATGTTGTGGATGACGGCGGCGATCTCATGCTTTGTGACGGACTTGTCCGTTCGGTACTTTTCAAGGGACTTCTCCGTGGACTGAACAGAGGCGTCTTCCGTTTGACCAATGATGCGATGATGGAAAAAATGCGGATGCTCCGATTTGTGAAAAATGACCAAAATTCGCTTGATAACATTGCTGAAATTATGGATAACTGTAAAAGTTGCAAAGAGTCACGGGGAAACACTTGAAAAAAGTTGAAAAAAAGAGTATGATTATAATGTATATAGTCTATGTTAGGAAGGAACGATAATATGCAAATGGAGAAAAACCTGAACAGTCCCGCAAGAGTGCGTCTTACTGCACTGTTTGATGAGGGTTCCTATAAGGAAATCGGCTCCTGTGTCATGGAGAAAAATGCACCTGCCGGCGTTGTTTGCGCTTACGGTTATGTAAACGGCAATCCGGTGTATGCATTCGCACAGGACCAGAGCGTGGAAAAGGGTGCGGTTGGTGCCGCACAGGCTGACAAGATCGCAAAGGTTTATAACCTTGCAGCAAAGACCGGTGCTCCTGTAGTCGGCATTTTCGATTCCAATGGTGCGTTCATGGACGGCACTGTGGAGTCACTGAATGCGTACAGCAGACTGATGACCAAGACCGCTGCTGTTTCCGGCGTTGTGCCGCAGATCGCAGTCATCGCAGGTCCGTGTGCCGGCAGTGCCGCTATGATGGCATGTGCTGCTGATTTTGTGGTAATGGCAGAGAATGCTGAACTGTTCCTGACACCTGCTTTTGAAAAGGGTGCAGGCAGCACAAAGGCAGCAGCAGCAAACGGCATCGCAGCCCTGACTGCTGCTGATGACAAGGCAGCAATCGATCAGGCAAGAACACTGATCAATCTGCTCCCGGTCAACAATATGGCATGTGTACCCTGCATGGAGTATGAGGCGCCGGCTGCTGCAGCAGGCAAGGATCTGAAGTCCGTTGTGGACAGCATTGCAGACGGCGGCAGCGTTGTAGAAGTATATGCGGATTATGCAGGTGCTGCTTATACCGCACTGGCGACCATCGCAGGTGCGACTGTTGCAATTGCTGCAACCAACAAGACAGAGGACAAGCTGACAGAGGCAGACTGCGCAAAGCTGGCACGTTTCGTTCGTACCTGCGACGCATTCTCCATTCCGGTGATCACACTGGTGGATACACTCGGCTTCGATGGCAACGCTGACACTGAGCTGGCTGGCTCCGTGAAGGCACTGACAAGACTCGCCGGCTGCTATGCAGAAGCAACAACCGCAAAGATCGCAGTTGTGACCGGTAAGGCAGTGGGCCCTGTATTCGTGGCAATGGCTGGCAAGTACAGCAATGCTGACTTCACCTATGCATTTGAAGATGCTTATATTGCTCCGCTCGCACCGGAAGCAGCTGTAGAATTCCTGTGGCACGATAAGCTTGCAGGCGCAGAGGATCTCTCCGCAAAGCGCGCAGAGCTTGCAAAGGAATATACGACAACCATCGCATCTGCAGAGGCTGCTGCACAGCAGGGCTGCGTGGATGAGATCGTGGATGCCGCAGAGCTGCGTGCAGTGCTCAGCAGTGCGCTGGCAATGCTCGAGGGCAAGCGTGTGACAAATCTCCCGAGAAAGCATAACAATCTCCCGTTCTAAGTGAAACGGAACGATAAAATTAAATGAATGGTGGTACATAACAATGAAAAGATTTAGTGTAACAGTCAACGGTAAGGCATACGATGTTGCAGTTGAAGAGCTGGGCGCAGACGCAGCAGCTCCCGTTGCAGCAGCTCCGGCAGCAGCTCCCGCTCCCGCAGCAGCTCCGGCTCCGGCAGCAGCTCCCGCTGCAGCAGGCGCAGGTGAAAAGGTAACTGCTCCGATGCCCGGTACAATCCTCGATGTAAAGGTTGCAAACGGTGCAAGCGTAACTAAGGGTCAGTGCATTATGATCCTTGAGGCAATGAAGATGGAGAATGAGATCGTTGCTCCCTGCGATGGTACAATCACAAGCGTGACCGTACAGAAGGGTGCAACTGTAAATGCTGGCGATACACTGGCAACAGTGGGCTAAGAGACTGTTCAGCCTCTGAGAAGCCGATTCATTCAAAATCTTGAGAAAGGAAGATTTTACGGCAACGTAAAATGATAATACTATGGCAAAGGTAAAAGTTACTGAAACCGTCCTCCGTGATGCTCATCAGTCCCTGCTGGCGACCCGTATGCGCATGGAGGAAATGCTCCCGATCCTGCCGCTGATGGACAAGGTAGGCTTCCACTCTGTGGAATGCTGGGGCGGTGCGACATTTGACTCCTGTCTGCGTTTCCTGAACGAGGATCCGTGGGAGAGACTGCGCACCATCAAGAAGAATATGCCGAATACCAAGCTCCAGATGCTGTTCCGTGGTCAGAACATGCTGGGCTACCGTCACTATGCAGACGATGTTCTGGAATATTTCGTACAGAAGTCCGTTGCAAACGGTATCGACATCATCCGTATTTTCGATGCGCTCAATGATATGCGTAACCTCGAATCTGCGATCAAGGCAGCAAAGAAGGAAGGCGCACATACACAGATCGCATTCTCCTATACACTCGGCGAAGTGTTCACAACGGAATATTATGTAGACTACGCAAAGAAGATCGAAGCTGCCGGTGCAGATTCCATCTGTATCAAGGACATGGCTGCACTGCTGACTCCCTATGAAACAGAGAAGCTCGTTCGTGCGCTCAAGTCCGCAGTCAATGTTCCGATCCAGCTGCATACACACTACACATCCGGTCTGGCTTCCATGTGCCTGATGAAGGGTATCGAAGCTGGTGTGGATGTCATTGACACCGCTATGTCCCCGCTGGCTCTGGGTACATCCCATGCACCGACAGAGTCCATGGTAGCAGCGTTGCAGGGTACAGAATATGATACAGGACTGGATCTGGTTCAGCTGACTGAGATCCGTGACTATTTCATGACACTGCGTGAAAAGTACATCAAGGAAGGTCTGCTTGACCCCAAGATGCTGGCTGTTGACGCAAACGCACTGATCTATCAGGTTCCGGGCGGTATGCTGTCCAACCTCCTGTCCCAGCTCAAGCAGGCTGGCAAGGAAGATCAGCTGACCGAAGTACTCAAGGAGGTTCCGAGAGTCCGTAAGGATGCAGGTTTCCCGCCGCTGGTAACTCCGTCCTCCCAGATCGTTGGTACACAGGCTGTATTCAATGTCATCATGGGCGAGCGTTACAAGATGGTTACCAAGGAGTTCAAGGGTTTGGTTCGTGGCGAATACGGTCAGACACCGGTTCCGATTGATCCGGATTTCCGCAAGAAGATCATCGGCGACGAGTCCCCGATCGACTGTCGTCCGGCAGATCTGATCGAGCCGGAGCTCGAGAAGCTGCGTAAGGAATGCGCAGAATGGACAGAGCAGGAAGAGGACGTTCTGAGCTATGCACAGTTCGGTCAGGTTGCTGTCAAGTTCTTCGAAGCACGCCGCAACGCAAAGTTCGGTCTCGACGGCAAGCACGGTGACGCTGCAAATCAGGTACACCCCGTTTAAGCGCAGAGTAATTAGAAATTGAAACATAGTCTGCCATTTCCGTTATGGGGATGGCAGACTTTTGCGGACGCAGGGATTTGTTCCCTGACCCTGCTGTTCCACAAAGTACCATACTCAGAAAGGAGAGGGGTAGAATGCCGATCAGAATCCCTGAAAATTTACCAGCATACCAGACACTCGAAGAGGAGAATATCTTTGTCATGCCGAAAGATCGTGCAGAACATCAGGATATCCGTCCGCTTCGGGTACTCATCCTCAATCTGATGCCGAAGAAAATCGAAACGGAATGCCAGCTGATGCGGCTTCTGAGCAACACTCCTTTGCAGGTGGATGTGGATCTTCTGCAGGTCGAGCATGTATCCAAAAACACCTCCAAGGCACATCTGAGCACGTTCTATAAGACGTTTCCGCAGATCCGGGATGATTTCTATGATGGCATGATCATTACCGGTGCACCGGTGGAGCAACTGGAATTTGATCAGGTGGACTACTGGGAGGAGCTTTGTGAGATCATGGAGTGGACAAAGAGCCATGTCTACTCTACCATGCATATCTGCTGGGCTGCGCAAGCAGGTCTCTACTATCATTTCGGCGTGCCGAAGTACCAGCTGGACAAGAAGCTGTTCGGTGTATTCCCGCATAAGGCAGAGATCCCGAATACGCCGCTGCTGCGTGGATTCGATGATGAATTCCCCGTGCCGCACTCCCGTCATACGGAGACAAGACGTGCGGATATTGAAGCGGTACCCCAGCTGGAGATCCTGTCGTATTCACCGCTTGCCGGTGTGTATATTGCAGCGAATAAAAACGGCAGACAGTTTTTCCTGACCGGACACAATGAATACGTCCGTGATACGCTCAAGGACGAATATTTCCGTGATGTGGAAAAGGGACTGCCGATCGACGTGCCGTTCAATTATTTTCCCGGGGATAATCCCAACTGTACCCCGAAATTTTCGTGGAGAAGCCATGCAAATCTCATGTATGCGAACTGGCTCAATTACTGCGTCTATCAGGAAACCCCCTTCGACCTTACGGAACTGCCGAAGATGGTGGAAGACGGTATTGCATAACACAAGAAACCCTCAGTCCCGATGGACTGAGGGTTTTGTGCTTTAGGATCCCTGCTCTGCCAGATACAGGCTCACCCTGCTCTGGATCACTCTTGCTGCATCCTCGGCGGTGCAGTCACCGGCAAAGAATTTGTCCGTTTCTTCCCGGACGATATCTGTGACGAAATCATCCAGATAAGAGCAGAAAGTGACACCGTTGAGATATTCCCGCAGTTCGTCCGCTTCTGACTGAATGGGCGCAGTGAGCTGGATCATTTCGTTCCCGAAGGAAGTGGAGGGCAGTTTTTCTGTGCCGCTCAGCTGCAGTTCCATGATGTTTTCCAGCGCATTGCGGTTCACGGGGATGCCGTAGGATTGTACGCCGCCGGATGACTGGACTTCTTCGCTCAGACAGAATTTGATGAAATCCCAGATCTCTTCCTTGTGTTCCGCAGTGGCGGAAACGGTAAGCAGTCCAAGCGTCGCAAAGACACCGCCGTTGCCTTCCGAGGCAATTGGTGTTCCGGTCAGGGTCACGTCCGCATTGTCAAACCAGCATTGAATCGTGTTGTGATAATCCTGCAAGCCGCTGATCTGTACCGGATACAGCAGCGCACGGTTTTCCCGATACGCATAATCATCCTGTATCGCCGCAGTTTCGGGGAAGCTTCCGAACCATTCCAGAAGCGAAATGAATTCCTCGCTTTCGAAATTGCAGGCTGCATTTTCGTAATCCACAAATTCTCCGAGCTGCGTGCGCAGCAGGATGTCCATCGCAGAAGCCCTGTCCGCACTGCTCAGAAGTTCCATGCCTTCGGGAAGTGTAAGATCCACATACTCCGCAAGGGTCAGCCGTTCCGCACCGTCAAGAAACTCCGTTTTTGCCATATAGGTGTTGACCGCAAATCGAAAGCCGATGCATTCCAGCCTGCCCTTGTATCTGAGAGAATCAAAGAAATGCATGAAGTATGCTTCCTCGTGGAAATCAGGATCATTCTCCATCCAGACGCTCAGATCTTCAAACATTCCCTTATTCGAGAAGATACGGTAATTCGGTATTGAACACAGGATATCGGGCACATTGCCGTCCAGCAGATCCTGTTCCAGCTGTCCCAGACCGAGATCTGCCGCAGTTTCATCCCAGTACGCCTTTGTCATGATCCGACAGCCCTCTGCCTGACGATTGTATTTACAGACAAACTTATCCACCCAGGAGTCGATATCGGAATTTGTGATATCCCCAAGCGTGATGAGCTTCATGGAATCCACTTCCTCCTGCGTGCGTGCCGTCAGGAGATAGAGATCATACCCTGCGGTCAGATCATCTGACGCCGAGAGCAGGATCCTCCCATCTGGCAGCAGATGGGTGCCGCTGCGGTTATTCGTGGTGGTGAAGTCCGATTCCTGCCAGCTCATGAGCGTTTCTGCACTGCCGTCTGCAAAATTCATGCCGTAGAGGTACTCCGTTGTGTAGCAGAGTGCATCGTACTGTGTGCTGCACGGCAGAAGTTCGCCATAGTTTCCGCCGACTTTTGGCAGCTCCAGCGGAACCCCCTGCGCAGATTCCGGCGTCAGACGCTTGACTGTCCGATGGTCAAAGATCGCATAGACGGAACCGTCCCGACCGGTGTAGACCTCTGAAAAGCCGTTTGTCTCCGGAATAACTGCCGCAGAGCCATCCGGTTTCCGGCAGAGGATACCGCCGGTCTCGACCGGCATGTAGGCATTGCCCTGTGCATCCTTTGCCCAGGAGCCGGGTGGTGTGCAATCCTTCCAGAATTCTGTGACGTCCTCGGAGCTGATCTCATTCAGACTGCTGTCGTAGACCTTAAGCAGATAGGTAAGCTCCCATGTATCGTGATCAACAAATTTGAGCAGGACTTCTACCTGTTCCCCCTGTACGGATACGCCGATCAGATCGGCATATTCAAAATCCTTCCGGACGAATTCACCCGTGTTCGGCGAATAGATACCGAGTACCATCGTTGTGACCGTGGCAGGCGTGCAGGTGAGGACTTTCTCCCCGAATTGGTAGAACTTCGTAAAATCCAGTGCTTCCTCCGTCAGGATCTCCTGTGACCGGTAGGAATGGGACAGCTCCTCTGCGAGTGCCTCTCCGGTAGGAGCCGATGTGCTGCCTCCGGGATCTCCGGAAGACTGCGTACAGCCGCTCATTGTGCAAAGCAGTGCTGCGGTGATGATAATGGCAAAAAAACGTTTCATAGACATCCTCCTTTTGAAATTGCTTCTGTATCCAATACACATCACGGGCGCCAAACCTGACACAGCGGCTGCGAATTCGTAGAAATGTACAAAAGGGGAATGCAGAATTTGTAGCAATTGCCGGTCAGTGCTGCTGCAGCACCCGTTCCCAGAACTCTTCTGTCGGGACTATGCCGCTGCGGTTGTAGCGGTCAAGTCCGAAAAGGCAGGCAGGATCCCTCGTAATATCGTTTGGCCGCTCATAGCAGGTAAAGCTGCACAGGAATCCCATCTCCCTGAGCACCGGAATGCTTTCCCGACAGATGTATCCATAGGGATAGGCGAAAGCGGTGGGGGCAGTGCCTGTTTCCTCCTGCATGCGCTGCTGAAGCTGCTCGAGATCCGCCCGAAGCAGGGCGGTGTAGCTTTCCTCGTCCTCGCCCATCATGATCGAACAGCCTGCACGCTGTTCCATGCTGTGCAGGTCGTAGGTATGACTGCCGATCTCCACACGTCCGGAATCAAGCAGGGCGTTGATATCCTCCCATGTGAGATAGGAATAAAGGTCGGAATGCGGATCGTTTGCCGCCTGCACATCCGTGTAACTGCCGACGACAGAAACGACAGCACACATGTCGTATTGTTCCAGCAGCGGCAGGACGATGGAGAGATTGTTGTAGAAACCGTCATCAAAAGTGAGCATGACGGGACGTTCGGGGAGCGTCCCCGTGCCGTTTGTGTAAGCAACAAGCTGTGCCGTGCTGACAGTTTCATAGCCGTGCGCACTCAGATACTGCAGATCCGCTTCGAACATGGCAGGGGTGATCTGGTAGCTGCCGGATGCCTGCGGCGTGACGCTGTGATACATCACGATCGGCAGGAACACGCCCTTGGGCGAAGCGTCCGCAGAAAAGACAAGCCGTCCGATGGCGGATCCGAGCATCAGCACGATGACAGCGGCTGCGTCGAGCAGCAGAAGAATGAAGAAACGTTTTGGATTATAGCAGCGATACATGGCGAATCCTCCCTTTTTGATGAAGTATATGCGTCCGGCATGTCCGTTTTTCCTGCATGCGGGCAGCCTGTTCCGTATATTCACGAAACGTCCTGCATAGAATAACACTGTAGATTGTGGGGAAATGCAAGGAGGTGCGGGGATGCGGCACAGGAAACAACGAAGACTTCGCAGGGCGGCGCTCCTGCTGACGCTGCTTTTTGCGGCAGGGCTTGGTACAATAGAGCTTTTGCAGCAGATCCCAGCCGTAGCGGAATTCCTGAACTGGGATACGGACGAGCTTGTGGAGTACACGGACGATGATGTGGAAATTTACATAGAGGATCCTGCGCTCTATGTCTCGCATGGCTTTGGCGCACAGGCGGAAAGCGCCGCTGTGGAGCTGCCGACCGAGGCACGGGAACCGGCGGACCCGGGACCGAAGCCCTACCCGGAGACATGGGATCTCTCCGGCGGCACGATCACGCAGGTCACCTATGGCGCCTATACGGGTACCCGATATTTTGATCTTGCTGCCGCCGGACAGGTGCTCAATAAGAGCACGCTTGCGAATGAAACACTGCTTGCCGAAAGCCGTCTGCTGCCGGCATTTGACATCGCTGTCAACAGTGAACCGCAGGTGCTCATCATGCATACCCACACTACGGAGACCTTTGAGCCATATGAGCGTGAAAACTTCGACGGAACATTCAATTACCGCACCACGGACAATTCCAAGAACATGGTGATGGTGGGGGATGCAATTGCGGCACAGCTCAACGCTGCAGGGATTGCGGTGATCCATGACACGACCATCCACGACTATCCGTCCTATACGGGCTCCTATGACCGGAGCCGTGAGACCGTGCAGCGGGTTCTGGCAGAACATCCATCCATCAAGGTGGTGCTGGACATTCACCGTGACGCCATCAGCAAGGATGGCGAGATCAGCCAGCCCGTTGCCGTGATCGACGGCAAAAAAGCAGCGCAGGTGATGATCATCTCCGGCTGCGATGACGGAACGATGGGCATGCCGCATTACATGCAGAACTTCCGGTTTGCGTGCCTGCTCCAGCAGCAGCTGGAAATGGATCACCCGGGATTGATGCGCCCGATCCTGTTCGATTACCGCAAGTACAATCAGGATCTGACAACGGGCAGCCTGCTCATTGAGGTCGGCTCGCATGGGAATACGCTGGAACAGGCGGCGTACGCCGGAGAACTGATCGGGCAATCCCTTGCAAGGGCACTGATCGACCTGTCGGATTAACGAAAGGAGGATAAGAAATGTGTAGAAGAAAGATTCGGCTTGCAGCGATCGTTCTGACGCTGTATCTGGCGGTGAGCGTTGTGCTCTGGGGCGGTCTGGTGGTAAGCCAGCGTGGCTATAATACGATGCACAGGGATCAGCTTGCAGTGGCAAGTCTGACCCTCACAAAGGAGCATGCACAGCTGCAGGTGCTCCAAGGAAGCTGTAAGCTGCCGCTTGCTTGGTTTTCGGAGGATAGCCCCCTGTATGCGGCGGCATATCTTCTGCTCGGTGAACCGCTGCAGCTTTGGTTGTATTTTGGAGAAGTACTTTTGCTGTAAATGAAATATTCATATTTTATTCACGAAATATTCTGAAATGAACTATTGCAAAAGGCGGGGATATTTGGTATAATGATAAAAGACTGCATGGCTTTCCGTGCAGCACATGCGCCTGTAGTTTAGTTGGATAAAACAGGGGACTCCGACTCCCCAGACCGCAGATTCGAGTTCTGTCAGGCGCACCATACTGCATTGCAGCCGCAGTGCAGCTCTTCGGGATGTAGCTCAGTTTGGTAGAGTGCTTGGTTTGGGACCAAGATGCCGCAGGTTCGAGTCCTGTCATCCCGACCAGCGCGGAGCACGCGCAGGCGATTCGCATTTGAAAGTTCCCGATTGATCGGGAGCTTTCTTTTTTCCTAGAAAAGCCTAATGTATCGCATGATGAAAAAAAGATAACAAGAGACAATGAAATCAAAAAATATTCTGGATTTATGAAATATCTTTTGGAGGAATGACAAATGTTAGAAGAACTCATCTCAAACGTGAATGATGCGCTGTACAGCTACATACTCATCATTCTGCTGGTTGCAGGCGGCATCTGGTTTACGATCCGTACCAGATTTGCGCCGTTCCGTCTGTTCCGTGAACAGCTTCGGGCGGTAATGGAAAAGCCGAAGGGTGAAAACGAAGTCTCATCCTTTCAGGCGCTCATGGTCTCAACGGCTTCCCGTGTCGGCACGGGCAACATCATCGGCGTATCCACGGCACTGTGTCTGGGCGGTTTTGGTTCGGTGTTCTGGATGTGGCTGATCGCTATTATCGGCAGTGCTTCGGCGTTTGTGGAGAGTACGCTCGCCCAGATCTACAAAAAGCGTGGCCCCGAGGGCAGCTACGGCGGTCCTGCGTATTACATTGAAGCGGCGCTGCATAGCCGTCCGCTGGCGATCGTTTTCTCGGTGTTCCTGATCCTGACCTACGGTTTCGGCTTCAATATGCTGGCATCCTACAACCTGCAGTCCACGTTCTCGGCGTATGCGTTCTATGATGCGCAGATCAGCCCATGGATCATCGGTCTGATCTTAGCGGCGATTGTCTGTTACTGCCTGATGGGCGGCGGCTCCCGTATTATCAAGACCACCAGCTTCCTTGTGCCGATTATGGGCATTGCTTATGTGCTTGTGGCACTGCTCATTATTGTGATGAACATCACAAGTCTCCCGTCCGTATTTGCGACGATCTTTACAGAGGCGTTTGATTTTGAGGCGGTTTTCGGCGGTTTCAGCGGTTCCTGCGTGATGTACGGCATCAAACGTGGCCTGTTCAGTAATGAGGCGGGTGTTGGTTCTGCACCGAATGCATCCGCATCTGCGGAGGTCAGCCATCCGGCGAAACAGGGTCTGGTGCAGGTGCTTTCCGTTTTCATCGACACCATTCTGATCTGCAGTGCAACTGCGTTCATGTGCATGTGTTCCGGTGTGGAGCCGACCGCAGAGCTTTCCGGTGCGCCTTACATTCAGGCGGCACTGCGGGAAACGCTTGGCGCATTCGGCCCGATCTTCATCACCGTTGCTATGATCCTGTTTGCATTCACCACACTGCTTGGCAATCTGTTCTATGTGGACAAGTGCCTGAGCCATATTCTTGGACATGTTCCCGGCAAGGTGTTCATGCGTGTGTATCATATCATCGCATCCCTCGTCATTCTTCTGGGTGCGGGGCTGAGTGCTGATCTGCTCTGGAATATTTCCGATGTACTGATGGGCGGTATGACGCTGATCAATATGCCCGTAATCTTCATTCTCAGCAAGTATGCGCTTCGTGCACTGAAAAATTACGAAGAACAGCGCAAGAACGGCGACGAACCGGTATTCCGTGCAAAGGATATCGATCTGCCGCATCCGGTGGATTACTGGGATTGATTGTTTCTGAGGGAGCTTTCGCAGAGCGGAGGCTCCCTTGTTTGACAAACCCCTCAAAAAAGAGTTTAATATAAAGGTAAGAAACTGCGAAAAGGAATGATACGATGCTCTTTGCAAATTACCATACACACACCGCCCGCTGTCAGCATGCGTGGGGCGAGGACAGAGAATATATCGAAGCTGCCATCCGCAGCGGCATGCAGGTGCTCGGGTTTGCCGACCACTGCCCGTGGATTTTTAAGGATGGTTATGTATCCCATACCCGCATGCTCCCGTCCCAACTGGATGATTACTTTACTTCCCTGACCGACCTCAGAAAAGAGTACGAAAGGGAGATCACCATTTATATCGGCTTCGAATCCGAGTATATTCCGGAGCTCATGGATGACCAGAACCGGCTGCTTCGGGATTATCCCGTGGATTATATGATCCTCGGCGAGCATTTCACCCAGCGTGAGCCGTATGGTCCCTACACCGGCTTCCCCTGCAGCGAGGAAGCGGAGCTTGCAAAATACATCGACCTGTGTATCGAGGGTATGGAAACCGGAAAATACAGTTATGTAGCACACCCCGATCTTTTCCATTTTTCCGGTCCGGATGCCGTATACGAACGTCATTACCGCCGTCTGTGTGAGTACCTGAAAGCCCATCATATCCCGGTGGAGATCAATCTCCTCGGTGTGGTCGAAGGACGGCACTATACTTCGGAGCGGTTTCTCAGAATCGCACAGCAGGTGGGGAATACCGCCATCATCGGCTGCGATGCCCATACCCCCGATCGGCTGGAAAATCCCGAAATGCTGGAACAATGCCGCCGTCTTGCCGAGAACTGCGGTCTGCAGCTCGTGGATGCACTGCCCGGGCTTGGTGTGAAATAAGCCAAAACGAATCATCAGAACGGAGTCTGTTTTTCAATGGACTCCGTTTGTTTTTTTGAGAGATGAATGTTTTGTGTATTGATTAAAAAATAACTCAAAAAATAGGATATGCCATAAGGTAAAGAGAATTTCCCACATCGCATCTCGTAAGTAAATGTAAAAGAACAGTTTTGGATACAATCGTTCATTGAAACGTTTTCGTAAATATAGTAAAATATGAATAAAGACATATAACATTCACATTTCATTTTGTACATGTGTTATCAGTAAGGGGGAATTTTCATGTATCAATCATTCCGGAAACGCATGCTTGGTGCGTTTCTTGCCTGTGTAATGGCATTTCCGGCAGTGTCCGCTGAGATCCTGCCCAAGCAGACGCTGACTGCAGCTGCAGCAGGCACAAGCTACCACTTCGACTTCGGCAGTGGCGGTACTGCATCCGGCTATACCGGCGTAAACGCTTCCACAGGCTACAGCTCCGCTACGGGCT
>JAZPZJ010000007.1:0-7241 GCA_045544635.1 Oscillospiraceae bacterium | reverse complement strand
CATGCACCGCACTTTACGCACTTGTCGGTATCAATCGCCAGAGACGGCAGCTTGTGACCGGGAGCAACGTAATCAGTCTTGGAAATTGCAGATGCAGGGCACTGTCTTGCGCACATACCGCAGCCGATGCACTTTTCAGCGTCGATAGAGAACTGCAGCAGATCCTTACATACGCCAGCCGGGCACTTCTTGTCTACAACGTGAGCAACATACTCTTCACGGAAGTTCTTCAGAGTGGACAGAACCGGGTTCGGAGCTGTCTGACCCAGACCGCAGAGAGAGTTTGCCTTGATGTAGTAGCAGAGTTCCTCAAGCTTGTCGATATCCTCGAGAGTAGCCTTACCCTGAGTGATCTTCTCGAGCATCTCATACATACGCTTTGTACCAATACGGCAGGGTGTGCACTTACCGCAGGACTCGTCAACTGTAAATTCGAGGAAGAACTTTGCAATGTCAACCATGCAGTTATCCTCGTCCATTACGATCAGACCGCCGGAACCCATCATGGAACCGATTGCGATCAGGTTATCATAGTCGATCGGGATATCGAGGTTGTCAGCAGCGATGCAGCCGCCAGAAGGACCACCGGTCTGCGCAGCCTTGAACTTCTTACCGTTCGGGATGCCGCCGCCGATTTCTTCAACAACGGTACGCAGAGTGGTACCCATCGGAACCTCTACCAGACCTGTATTGTTGATCTTACCGCCGAGTGCAAATACCTTAGTACCCTTGGACTTTTCAGTACCCATGGAGGTGAACCAATCAGCACCATTCAGGATGATCTGCGGGATATTTGCATATGTCTCAACGTTATTCAGAATTGTGGGCTTACCAAACAGGCCCTTCTCAGCCGGGAACGGAGGTCTCGGACGAGGCTCACCACGATTACCCTCGATGGAGGTCATCAGAGCTGTTTCCTCACCGCATACGAACGCACCAGCACCCAGACGCAGGTCGATGTCAAAGTCAAAGCCTGTACCGAAAATATTCTTACCCAGAACGCCATACTCTCTAGCCTGTGCGATAGCAATGCGCAGACGATCTACAGCGATCGGATACTCAGCACGAACATAGATATAGCCCTGTGTTGCACCGATTGCATAGCCGGCAATTGCCATAGCTTCCAGAACAACATGGGGGTCACCCTCGAGAACGGAACGGTCCATAAATGCACCAGGGTCGCCCTCGTCGGCGTTACAGCATACGTACTTCTGGTCAGCATCCGGAACAATGTTGCGAGCCAGCTTCCACTTCATACCTGTGGGGAAGCCACCGCCGCCACGGCCACGGAGACCGGAATCCAGAATTGTCTGGATAACATCCTCAGGAGTCATCTCCTTCAGAACCTTAGCCAGAGCCTGGTAACCATCCTTACCGATGTATTCATCGATGCACTCAGGATTGATCGCACCGCAGTTACGCAGCGCAACACGGTGCTGCTTGCTGTAGAATGCTGTATCATTCAGGGACTTGATGCCGTCATCAGTTACAGTCTCAGCATAGAGCAGACGTGCAACCGGCTGACCGCCTTCAACCAGATGTGTAGTAACGATCTCAGGAATATCCTCAGCCTTTACCATAGAATAGAAAGAGCCCTCGGGATATACGATCATGATCGGACCAAGTGCACACAGACCAAAGCAGCCTGTCTTTACAACCTGAACCTCATCAGTCAGACCATTCTTTGCAAGTTCTTCTACCAGTGCAGCCTCAATCGCACCGCTGCCGGAAGAAGTACATCCTGTACCGCCGCAGATGAGCACATGCTTGCGATACTTTGTGCCGTTAGCTTCTACAGACT
Source organism: Oscillospiraceae bacterium (assembly GCA_045544635.1). Lineage (GTDB taxonomy): Bacteria > Bacillota > Clostridia > Oscillospirales > Ruminococcaceae > UBA3855. Next base: position 5,440 of record JAZPZJ010000007.1, on the reverse strand, counting down.
CATCACGTGTCTGCAGCTCAACAGCCATTTCATCACGAATCACTTTAATTTCGTCGAGCGATTTCATGTATAAGTTCCTCCTTGTTATGTAATATCAGGGTAAGTATGCTTACTCGTACTTTGCCAGAATATCAGCGAGATCATCAACGCCGAGTCTGCCATAAACGTCCTCGTTGATTGTCAGGACAGGAGCCAGACCGCAAGCACCGATGCAGCGGCATGCTTCCAGAGAGAACTTACCGTCCTCAGTGCACTCGCCACCGTCAATACCCAGGATTTCCTTCAGCTTTTCGTAGAGATCGCCTGAACCCTTTACATAGCAAGCTGTACCAAGACAGACGGAAATGTTGTACTTTCCCTTCGGGAACAGTGAAAACTGTGCGTAGAATGTCACAACGCCATAGATCTTCTCCATCGGAATTTCCATCTCGTCAGAAATGATCTTCTGCACCTCGATCGGCAGATAGCCGTAAATTTCCTGTGCCTTCTGCAGGACAGGCATCAGTGCACCCTGGTCGTCCTTGTGCTCGGCAATTACTGCACGAAGCTGTGCTTCCTGCTCAGGTGTGCCACGGAACGGAACAGTCTTCTTAGTTTTTGCACCCATTATGTAACCTCCCAGTTTGAATTGCATGTCCTTTTACAGTGTTCGGCATTTCCCGACAAAAACCGCAAGGGCACATGCTTACTTATATATTATAGCATAAACAAAACAAAAAATCTATTCGCACTCTGAACTAACGAACGCTTATTTTTTTGTTAGTTTTGTACAAATTGATATATTTTTATCTATAAAATTATCCAAATACATTTTGTTATATAATCCTTCGATTTCACGCTTTAAAGGATATTACAGCGTCATTATGAATACAACATGTATACTATAAGAACAATTTTCGATAATTAGAAATCGATTCTAAAATGTTGATTTTCTTTTTTCTGAGCAAATATTTTGTATGGTTTTGCTGTTTTTTCAAAAAACCACTGGACAAAATGTCTGAAATATGATATAATGTAAATATTATGTGCGATTAATTCTCCCAGAAGATAACTGCACTAAATTTTTGATGAGGTGATATTATGGGTCTGGCAAGTCTGTTCCAGAAGAAGACCAATTATTTTGACAAGAAAATTGAACCGAAGTGCGGTTACTGTCAGTACGGCAAACGTACAAAGGAAGGAAATCGTATTCTCTGCAGCAAGGCAGTAAGCCTGAAAGAAGAGAATGATTCCTGCGGCAAATTCATGTATTCTCCCCTGAAGAGAATTCCGGTAAAGCAGCTCAACAACGAGGGTGCTGTTTCGGATGATGAGATGTATGTAGAAATTAATGACGAGGCACCTGCAGAGGCTCCGAAAAAGGAAGAAGATGCTCCTGCACCGGTACAGGAAGCACCTGCTCCTGAAGCTGCTGCACCTGCAGAAGAAACTGCGGATGCTTCTCAGAACGCTACAGAAGAAAATCAATAACGCCATGGCTGCACAGTTCCGGTGACGGAGCTGTGCACATGCTGTTTTCGGAGGTTTTTATGAAACGACAGGATTATCTGAGCTGGGATGAATACTTCATGGGAATCGCCCTGCTTTCTGCAGAACGCAGCAAAGACAATAACACACAGGTTGGCGCTTGTATTGTAAACCCGGAGCATAAAATTGTTTCTGTGGGTTATAATGGCATGCCGCTTGGCTGCGATGACGACGTGATGCCGTGGGAGCGTGAGGGAAATTATCTCGACACCAAATATCCTTTTGTATGTCATGCTGAACTGAATGCGATCCTGAACAGAGCTGCAGTCAGTCTGAAGGATTGCACAATCTATGTGACACTCTTTCCCTGCAATGAATGTGCAAAGGCCATCATCCAGAGCGGCATTCGCAGAGTTGTCTATCTGGAGAATAAATATGCCGGCACGGATGCGATCAAGGCCTCCGAGCACATGTTCCGTTTGTCCGGAGTAACATGCTGTGCCTATGAACCTAGCGGGCGTGAAGTTGCATTCAGCCTATAAATGAGGAGGAAAAGATGAGAATTCGTTGTAAACCTTGGGCACGTCCGGAGCTTGAGGCATGTCCTTTTTTTATTGCCGAACCCGCTAAAATGTGTGGGCACTGGGATCAGGTATTTGAAAACGGCAAGCCGATTTTCCTGGAACTCGGCTGCGGAAAAGGCGGTTTCGCCTCCCAGGCAGTCCTCCATTGGAAGGATGTCAATTTCATTGCAGTAGATATCAAAAACGAGATGCTTGTCCTTGCCAAGCGTAAGATTGAACAAGCACTCAGCAGTGCTTCTCTTTCCGACGAACAGGTTCGGATCATGATTTTTAACATCTCAAATATCCGTGATGCCTTCAGTGAAGAAGACAGAATTGATAGGATCTTTATCAATTTCTGCAATCCGTGGCCAAAGAGCAAGCACAAGAAAAGACGCTTGACCCATGTGCGCCAGCTAGAACAGTACAAATCATTTCTCAGGGGCGAACTCTGGTTCAAGACCGATGATGACGATCTGTTTGAAGAATCACTTGCGTATTTCGAAGAAGCCGGATTCCAGATCAAATATCTGACAAGAGATCTGCACGCTTCCGGCTTTGCTGATAATTTGGTAACAGAACACGAGCAGATGTTCACAGAAGAAGGAAAGAATATCAAATTCCTCATTGCTGTTCCGAATACGAAATAAAATACATCCCCGATATTGAGGTAAATTATGGAGAACAACGGAAATCCTCTGGTGCAGAAAACCAGTGAAATTATCGTAGACGGCAATACGGTCAACGAAAATCCCGCCGCACTTTTCCGAGGACTCGGCTGTGTCAGCGGTAACAATTCTTCACGTCTGCTGATGGATTATAAGGCAAAGCATCCGGAGATCTATCATGAAATACTCCGTCAGTTATTTGAACCGGGGTATGGTGCAGGACTTTCCCATCTGAAGCTTGAATTCGGCGCTGACATCAATTCCTCCTCCGGTACGGAACCCTGCGTAAAACGCACTGCTGACGAGATTGCAGATGTGTACAGAGGCGCAGGATTCATGCTCGCAGCTGATGCTAAAAAGATGAATCCCGCCCTCACACTTGATCTGCTTCGCTGGGGAGAACCGAACTGGGTCACGGCAGCATTTGATGAAAGTCAGGAAGCCGGCTTTCAAGCAAGATATCAGTGGTTTTACGAAACATTGATTGCAGCATACGAAACTTATGGACTGAAGTTCGACTATCTCAGCCCCGATGCGAACGAAACGGACAAAGCAGATACCGCATGGCTCATCTATTTTTCAAATCGCCTGAAAACGCAGGAAAATCCGCCCTATGATTTTTCGTCGATCAAGCTCGTTGCCTCAGATGAAGTCGGCAGCCGTACGATCGCACAGGCTATGCTCGAAAATGAAACACTTCGGGATGCAATTGATGTGATCGGACTGCACTATACTACCTATGGTGATGATAATACACAGCTCCTGCATGATGTATACGGCAAGGAGATCTGGTACAGTGAAGGGATCGCTCCCTGCAATATTCCGGAACTGTCCTGTCGTGTCGATGGCAACGGTATGAGTGGTTCCAACGGTCCGATTGATGTGGCAAACCGCATCATCAACAGCTATACGCACGGACGTATGATCATGTATGAATTCCAGCCTGCCATTGCCGCTTATTATGACGGCGCATGCTATAGCCCGAAGCAGCTGATGACCGCAAATACTCCTTGGTCGGGACACTACACACGGGATATCGGCTTCTGGATTGCATCTCACTTTACTCGTTTTGCAGAACAGGGATGGAATTATGTGGACAGCGCATGCTTTGGTGACGGCGAAGAGAATCATGCAATCTGGAATACCACCCACAATTATCTCACGCTTGTCTCCCCCGACCGTACACAGCTGACAATGCATCTTTCCAATGACACTGATTCCCCTCGATCCTATCTTGTTATCGTTTCACATCTTCCGGAATTACAGCGGAATTTCCGCTTTATTGAAACCGCAGGCAGCAGTGATCCGAAGCAGATCGACCGCAATTGGTTCAAAGTGATCAATGAGATGAACGTTCATGCTGTCAAGGGTGATATGGCATTCCCGGTAGTTGTCAAGCCGCACTCCCTGCTGACGATCACCACAATGGATGTTGCAGCGCTCAAGCGCAGTGCAGATTATCCTGCCATTCCGTCACAGCAGCGCCTGCCGCTTCCCTACCATGATGATTTTGCGTATGTCGAAAACTTCCTGTGCGCAAGAAGCGGTGCCCCCCTCTATACAACGGATCAGGGCGGTGCATTCGAAATCATTGAAACTTCAGATGGCAATGTACTTCAGCAGATGATCACCAAGGACATTCTCCCGACCAACTGGAGATTCCGTGGAACACCGGATCCCATCACCTGTCTGGGTGATGATCAATGGGCAAATTACCAGTGCACAGCCAAGGTGCTTCTGGCATCCGACACAGTGGATAATTATGCAGCTATCGGTCTGCGCTATAATTCTACAGTAACACATCCGGAAAGTTCTGTTTGCGGATTCCTGCTTCGTCTATATGCAGACGGGAAATGGGAATTCTGTTATATGGAAGAGATTCTTCAGGACGGATTCTGCAAGAATTTCCAATGGGATATCCCTCATACGCTTCATATGATGGCAATCGGTGACCTGATTCTTGCATTCATTGATGGTGACTCCGTTGCAGAATTCCGTGCAGAACAGAAACCGATCGTTCGAAGCGGCAGAATCTGTCTGCAAAGCGCCTATTACCATAACCGCTTTCTGGAAGTCAAAGCAGATCCCCTCCCCCTTCCGATGCCTTGCTACTGCTGGCGAATTGATTGCCTTGCGCCGCAGGTACAATATCTTGATTCGGCTGAAAAGGGATGGATGCTCAACGGCATGGCAAGCTATCAATGCTATCACCGTACCTCTGCCGTGGGAGAAGTCGGTTCTGCACTCGAGATCCGATTCTATGGCAGTGGGCTCCACCTGCTTGGCAGAGCAGAAAATGCAAAGATCACGACACATCTTGATGGAAAGCTCTACACAGAGCATGTAACAATAGAGAAATCAGATTATCGTGAATGCTTCCATAGCATTGAAAATCTCACCTGTGGCTGGCATACCGTAAAATTGCTAATCACAGAGGGCACGCTTGAATTCGATGCTGCCGAGATTCCGACCGATGATCCGAATCCCCTCTACTCCCCTCCCGCTGTGCCTGTGCAGAAGAAAGCAGAGACCGAACAGCAAAAAGCACCGCACCCGGCTTCAAAATTTGCAAAGGCTGCGATTCCGATTGCAGGTATTGCTGCAACAGGACTTGCTGTCGCATTTACAGTTGGTGCGATCATGAAAAAACGAAAAGGGAAATAAACAGAATCGGCTGCTGAAGTCGGATCGTAGCCATGTCGTTGTGTGGGCCAAGGAGGTGAGAGGATTTCTTGTCTGCCT
>JAZPZJ010000006.1:0-2251 GCA_045544635.1 Oscillospiraceae bacterium | reverse complement strand
GTTAACAAAGGAGGTACCCCATGGAACGTAAGGGTAATTTGATGACATACAGACCTGACATCAAGGTCTTTGATGCAACACTGCGTGACGGCGGACTGGTGAACAGCTTCCGTTTCACCGATGAATTTGTAAAGGCACTGTATCTTGCCAATCTCAGAGCTGGCGTTGATTATATGGAATTCGGCTATCTGGCTTCGAAGGATATCTTCAAGGAAGAGGACTTCGGCGATTGGAAATTCTGTGATGAAGCCTCCCTGCGCCGGATTGTCGGCAACAATGAAACGGACATGAAGATTGCAGTCATGGCAGATGTCGGCAGGTGCAATCTGGAGCGCGATCTCCTTCCGAAGGAGGAAAGTGTGATCGACATGGTGCGTATTGCGACCTACATTCACACAATGCCAGCAGCCATTGAGATGATTGAATACTGTCATTCTCTCGGCTATGAGACCACCTGCAATATTATGGCAGTTTCCAAGGCAAGCGGTACGGATCTGGATGCTGCACTGGAAATGCTCTGCCAGTCCTCTGTGGATGTGATTTATCTTGTGGACAGCTATGGTTCCCTGTTCCCGGAGCAGATTCAGCGTCTGACAAAGCAGTATCTCTCCCACGCTGAAGAATGCGGCAAGAAGGTGGGAATGCACGCGCACAACAACCAGCAGCTTGCATTTGCGAACACCATCGAAAGCTGTTCCATGGGTGCAAGCTTCCTAGATGCAACTGTTGGCAGCATGGGCAGAGGTGCGGGCAACTGCGCAATGGAGCTGCTGCTGGGCTTCCTGAAGAACCCGAGATACAATATCACACCCATTCTGAAGTTCTACGAGGACTACATTCTGCCCCTGCGCAGAAGCGGACAGGTATGGGGCTATGATATCCAGTACCTGCTGACCGGCAAGATGAATCTGCATCCGTCCTCTGCGATTGAATTCACCAAGGCACAGCGCACGGATTATGCGGAATACTACCACTCCATTTTTGATATGGAAGCATAAGATAAGCCCTAAGATAAGTGATTTTGGCAGCGTCCCTGTTTCGGCAGGGGCGCTGTTTTTTGGGGGGCTGCATAATTGACAAATCGTCATCACTCCATTTGTACAATCCTACGATTTTTTTATTTTTAATTGACCATGCCGGAATTATCTGGTAGAATAAAAGTAATAAGCAGGGGTTCTGCAAATTGCCATTCAGAATGGGGGTAATGATGATGAAAAGAATAACGGCTGTTCTGTCAACCTTCGCATTCCTTCTCTGCGGCTGCAGCAATGCTGAAAACAGCACGGAAACCAATCAGCTGCCCGCTGGTGTGCACATCAATGTGGATTCCACCATCTATTATGACACCGTCTCCGACTTTCTTGATTCTGATTTCTGCAAAGCCATGCAGGAAGAGGGCTTCACCACCTATCTTCTCTCCTATGACGAAACGAGGTATGAATTTACAAAAATGTCCTCGGACGCCAAATTCTATGTATTCTACCTGAGGGATACACAGACTGATTCCGGTATCAGTATCACAATCATGTATGATTCCTTCTACGAAGAAGTAAGTGATTTCGGAGTGAATGCCGCTGATACCTCAGGTGACATCATCACCACCGCCGAAAAGGACGGACAGACCTATGATGTGTACATCTCCAAGGTTCCCTATACGCCAGAGGATCAGTACAACATCGGGTACATTCCTTTTCCGGACTATAATGTTTATATCTCTTCCAACCGCGCCACCCCCGAAGAAGTCCTTGAAGACTTCCAGGCGTTTACACTTGTTCCGGCTGAATCAATCGGATAAGGAGGTAACATTATGAAAACAAAGCTTACATTCTTAATCATTCCGCTTTTCCTGCTGTGCAGCGGCTGCAGCAATGCGAAAGGCAGCGCACCTGCCGCCAATGAAAGCAAAGCTGAAAGCATGACAGAATCCAGTGCTCATAACGCAGATTACAATGTTTCTACCCTGGTGACCTACAGCACAGCTGAAGAATTCTTCGCATCGGAATTCTGTCAGAACATGAAGGATGAGGGCTATACCCTCTATATGCCCGACTATGACGAAGCGCGTTTCACCCTTGAGGCGATCGCTTCCACTGCAAGCGTTCACGAGCTGGAATTCACGGATACCGAAACAGACTCCTCTGTCATCATCTCTATTAACCATAACGCTCACCAAGAAGAGGTTTCCGATTTTGCAGTGAATAAAGTGGTAATAGATGGTGATATAACCACAACTGCAGAAAAGGATGGGACG
>JAZPZJ010000005.1:0-50353 GCA_045544635.1 Oscillospiraceae bacterium | reverse complement strand
GTTCGGGGGTAGGTTCGGGAGTAGGTTCCGTAGTCGGTTCAGGGGTAGGTTCTACCGTAGGAGGAACCGTACCGCCATTGAGATAGGCTGCGATCGTTTCTGCCCAGTGTGCGCCCATCTTTGCATAGCCCTGCTCACTCGGATGGCAGCCGTCCTGAAGATCACCTGCAGTGTAATCTACAACGCTGTTCACATCTCCAAGCTGCACATTCTTGCCGGCAGCCTGCTTTTCGGCAACGAGGGACTTTACGCCTGCATTATAGGTATCAACGCATTCCTGCACCTTTGCGGGAATTTCCGCTGCTGTGATACCGAGGATCCACTCATACGAGGACACCCAGCTTGCGCAGGTGTTCGCATCAATATCGGGCACGGTCGTCACGAAGAGGACATCCGTGCTGTCCATGTTTTCCAGAATCTTGTCCACCACAGTTTCCAGACGATCGAGCGCCGTGGTTGTCTCACGGATATCGCCCACGCCTGTGCGGATGTCGAGGCTTGCATCCAGCAGGTCGTTGGTACCGATCTGCAGAAGCACCATATCGGGGTCATAGGTCTCCATCAGGTTGCTGCCGCCGAACAGGGTTTCATAAATGCCCGTTCTGCCTGAATAACTCATCGTGGAGTAACCGCTGTAACCGCAGTGCTGCGGATCGTAAGTAATGGTTGTGCCGTTCCAGTTGTAGGTGGCTTCGTTGGTCCAGCCGTTTTCTGGACCGACCATATCATAGCCGATGCCTGCCTGCTGGAGGTAGTAGCACAGATACTTGCGGTAGCCGTTGTCGCCATTGATGTAGCCATGGGTGATGGAGTCGCCCACACACATGATCTTGTAGGTCTCATCGGCTGCACGGGTGGGCTTCGGGAGCATTGCAACAGCTCCAAGACAGAGCGCCGCTGCGGTCACGGAAGCGAAAAGCTTCTTCGTATTCATGAAAATCTTCCTTTCGTTGTGTCATTTTGAAAACAGGATTCACTAGCATCATTATAGCACAGGGCGGAAGATTTGTCCAGAGGTTTTGAGAAAAAATTGAAAAAATGGTTGCAAGGATTCCGTTACGTCGACGGCAGCATCACAATCGCCTGCTGGTGGAGTGCATCAAATGCGGTTTCGCATGCCTGTTTCGGGTAGGAAACAATGGCGTCTGTTTTCTGCGGATCACAGAAATAATAGCTGCTCCTGTCATACCCGACCAGCACGAGTGCATGTTCGGGGCAGATAAAGGTAAAAGTATCCCCGTCCGGCAGCACCCAGGTCTTTCCCTCGTATGGCTCCTGCATGTCCATGGTAGCCCAGACAAGGACGGGCTGCCCCCGGTCGAGGTATTCGCCGCACAGGGAGGGAAGGGAGACATTGCTGAGTGTGCGGATCTCGAATCCGTCCGGTACAGCGGATGTGATCGCCTTGGCAATGGCTGTGGAATAGCAGCCGTAGCCCGATTTGGAATACGGATCGCCGATGAATGCGTCCCATGGGCTGCTCCCGTACATCACATCATCCTCATAGTAGGGGTAATCTGAGATCGGCAGATGGTTGTCAATGAACTCCTCAACACTGATGCGGATCCCGTGAAACTGCAAAAGCGAGACCGCCGCTACGCTTTCGCATCCCGTGGGGTAGGCGTCCGTCTGATAGATATGGGGTACCTCCTGAATGAGGGTACCGCCGCCTTCAAGGGGGATGGGAGCGGCAGGATCGGAACTATGTTCGGTGCGGGAAGGGGGAGCTTCCGTCACCGAAGGCGTGGTCTGGAGGGCGACGGGGATCGCCTCCGACATCTGTGCATCCGTAGAGGGCGCATGGCGCAGTGCGGCAACGCAGAAGATCAGTCCTGCGATCGGGAGGAGGTAGACAAAGCCGGAGATGCGTTTTTTTCTGTCTCTGTTCATAGAAACACTTCCTTTCTTTTGCTGTTTCTATGATAGCATGCCGATGCATCCCGCCGGAATCGTTTTGGCATCAAAACGGAAAACTTTCGTGCAAAAAGAGAGCTGTTCTGTCAAAACAGAACAGCTCTCTGGGCGAGACAGTACTAATAAAGCAGGGAGATCTGTTCATAAACAGCATCCGCATCCCCTATGTTGAACAGCACTGCACGGGGCGTTTCGTAAAGCAGGAAGGTAAAGCTCTGGCTGTCCGAGTGCAGCTGCATTTCCATTGCCGTGTATTTTGGCAGGGGTTGTTTGTACTTTACTTCCTCATCCTCAAGCACATCATCCCCCAGTTCCTTCCAGATGGCCGTGTGGTCAGGAAAGGAACGCTCCAGCATTATGCTGAGCGATTCGCTGATCATGTAATTGCAGTCGGCGTAGCGTGTCGAATACAGACAGACCTGCAGCACCTCGAATTCAGTTTCATCCACGGTCAGACGCACAAAGAAGACCCCGTCATTTCCAAGCCATGCTGCAGGGAACCGAAAGAGGATCGACCAGCAGAGCATGGTCTGCCCCTGCTGGGGATTGTTAAAGAGATAGGGCGTGGAATCGGCAATATCTGGGCTGTACAGCTCCACGCCCATGCTGCGGAACCATTCTAGAACAAAGCGTGTCGCCGCATATTCTGCAGCGTTGCGGGAATTGGTATGCGTGTTGGCGGGCAGCCTCATTGTCTGCGGATCGGAGACGAACGCCATGCGTTCCTCCCTTGTCAGATGTTCCGTCAGCGTCAGGTCGATCGCTGTGATATCCTTGACAAGGATCTGCGTCTCTTGCTGCGTGCTGTGCAGGCGGAAGAGGGCGTCGGGCAGAAAGAGTGCAGCGGAAAGAAGTGTGCCCGTGACAAGCAGGAGGAGTACAGCAAGGATGGATCTGCGTTTTTTCATGATACATCCTCCTCCCGTTCCGCCGGATCGGAGCTGTTACCATAGCGTGCTTTCAGATCGCCGCATATGGGATGGTTAAAGGCAACAGCATGATCGGTCATACACATGGTATAGCGGTAGTAATCGTCCCCCTCACGGATGGTGAGGGTGCATTGCTGGTAACCGAGGCTAAGCTCCTGATGGGGCGTCGATTCGTTCCGGTCATCCGTCCAGACGGGAATTTCAACAGCAAGTGTGGTATTGAGTGTTTCTCTGACAGCATGGGAGATTTTGACAGAAGTCCATGCGGAATGCTCCAGGTAATCATGCAGATCCTTGATATACAGCCCCACAACCGTACGGGTGATATCATCCACAAGCAGCGTCAGTTCGATTCCCTCGTCAGGGAACTGCACAAAGCATTCCCAGAATACCACGGACTGTTTCCCGTCCTTGCTATGGTACTGCAGCGGCTGAACGAGGGTGTTGTTTATCACATCGGGCATTTCCGTATCGGCGTACCAGCACATCGTATCGAGAAACAGCAGCAGGGAAATGGAAATATCATCAACCGTGGAAACGGTTTTTCCCGGATCATAGCTGACGGAGGATTCACTCGTCCGCAGCAGATTCATCCGCTCAAACAGCGTACCGCTGACGGTGAGCGTCAGATCGACCGCATCCAGCTCCTGATGGTGGATCCGGCTGCTTTCGGAGCGATCCATGAATTCAAAGAGCTTTGCCGGCGCATAGAGGCCTGCCAGCAAAAGCGCAGCAATCAGCAGCACAATAAGAAGGGAAACAGTCAGTCTGCGCAGAATTCTCATACAGCAGCACCCCCTCTCAGGGTGATCGTCACGGTGGTGCCCTTGCCGGGTTCACTGGCAAATTCCATTGTGCCGTTGTGCAGCCGCACGATCTCCTGACACAGCGCAAGTCCGAGTCCCACGCCGCCCTGTCGGCGGGAGCGGGATTTATCCACACGATAGAAGGCTTCGGTGATGCGTGTGATCTCCTCCTGCGGAATGCCCCGTCCCGTATCCCGGATGAAGCAGCGGCAGCCGTCCTCCAGCATTTCCATGTGCACGCTCACCGTGCCGCCCCGTTCGTCCATGGACTTGATGGCATTGTCGATGAGGTTCATCAGAAGGGATTTGCACAGATCCGGCTCCAGCAGGCAGCGTCCTTCTTCCGCACGATAGCGCAAAGTGATGGGACAGTTGTATTTGTTGCGCTCCATGAGCCTTGCAATATCCTCAAGAATCTGCGCAGGAGAAGCGGCACGGAGCTGGAAATCCTGCCTGCGCAGTACAAGCAGATCGAGCAGTTTGAGAGAGAGACTCTCGAGCCGTTGCCCCTCGGAAAAGACATAGCCAGCCGCTTCCCGCCGCTCCTCCTCGGTCATGTCGCAGCTGCGCAGGAGGTCTGCATACCCAATGATCGAGGTCATGGGCGTGTTCAGCTCATGGGCAAAGCTTCCCATGAACGACTCCTGCCGCTGCATTGCATCCTCCAGTTCATGGATCTTTTCCACCAGACTGTCCGCCATGGAATTGAAATCCTCGGCAAGCGACTGCATTTCGTCCCCCGTTCTGACCTGCGCACGCAGATGCAGACTGCCCTGTGCGATCTTCCGGGAGGTTTTGGACAGGTGCCCAAGCGGTCGGGTCAGAACATAGGCGAGCAAATACGATACCACGGCACTCAGCAGCGCCACCGCAATAAAGAGGACACGGTAGACCTGCAGCTGTGTGTCACGCATGGTATAAATACTGGAAATATCATAGGCGGTATCAAGATAGAGCTGTTCCTCACCCACATGAAAGGTCCCCGTGATTTGCTGGAATTTTCTGCCCTGATGGGAGAGGAGTTTCATGCTGCACAGGGTCTCCGTGCAGCGTTCTGCAAGTGCATCATCAAATGGGAGCGCAGTGCCGTTTTCAAAAAGAACGGTATCATTGATGTACAGCCGCAGCGCTGACCAGTCACCGCCCTGTGCGGCAAGCTGGGAGAGAACGACAGCCACATCATCCAGATCGCTTTGTTCACCGATGTTGTTGGCAAGCACTAGTGTGGAGCGAAGCATCTGATAGGAGCGAAGTCCCTTGTCCCGTTCCATATCGAGCGATTTCTGGAAGGTCATATAGATCAGCAGTGTTCCGCCCACGCCATAGACAAGGGAAATCAGCAATGTGACCCAGATGGCAAGCTTTGTGCGGAATTTCACGGCTTCACCTCCAGACGGTAGCCGACCTTCGGGATGGCACGGAGCTGCTGTTCCAGTCCTGCCTTCTTGCGCAGACGCTGCACATGCAGATCGACCGTGCGGCTGCCGAAGGTATATTCACCGCCCCAGACACGCTCGTAGATGGTCTCACGATACAGCGCAATATTGGGATTCCGGGCAAAAAGCAGCAGCAGATCGTATTCCTTATTGGTCAGAGAAACGGGAAGTCCGTCCCGGGTGACCGTCATGGAAACGGTGTCGATGGTCAGACCGGCGACCTGCAGAACTTCGTCGAGCTTGTGGTAACGCCGCAGCACGACCTCCACTCTCGCAATCAGCTCGATGATCTCGAATGGTTTGACGATGTAGTCCTCCGCTCCCATGCGCAGCCCCTTGACACGATCGGTGACAGCATTTTTGGCGGTAATGAAAATGACAGGAATTTCGAGGGTTTTGATGTATTCAAGCAGCGTATAGCCATCCATGCCGGGGAGCATGATGTCAAGCAGTACCAGATCAAAGCTCTCACGTTCAAGTACATCCGCCGCTTCACTGCCGTCATGGATGCAGGTGCAGAGATACCCGTTTCGTGACAGACTCATACGGATCAGATTGGCGATTGGTTTTTCATCTTCGATGATGCAAATGCGTATCATATCGGAAACCTCCTTGGGAAGCAGAATCGTTTTTTTTCATGATACATCACAATTGCATCATTCCTGCATCAATTATACCACAAATCAGATACAGTTTCAAGATTGACAGGAGCGGAATTATCTGCTATAATACAAGTATCATTCGTTTTATGGAGGAGTCAGTATGAAAAAAATAATTGCCATTCTGCTCTGTGCAATGATGGCACTCGGGTGTGCTGCATGCGGCAGCACGTCGCAGCCCGCACAGACGGAAACAACGGAAGCCACAACGGAACCTGTGATCGAAAAACAGCCTTCCAAGTTCGATGAATATGCGTCGAATACGTCCATCTCGACCGGTACCCACCTCACCATCGATGCAGAACAGCCCCTCATCTACCGCAGCTACTATCCTTTGCAGGAATACGGCGAACTGGAGTACAAATTCTATTTCTCCAACACCCTCGATTCCACATGGGACAGGGGCAGATGGGGCTACGGCGGTATGCCCTGCGGGAATTATGAGATCCTCAGTGCATCGGTCTACGACGGCGGCACAAGCCCGGATGATACGGCAAAGCTGCTTGCCGAGGTGACCTTTGACGGCGGAAATGCCGGAAAGCTTGTGGAAAGTGGTCAGACCTTCTGGAGTGATGCGGTGACCATCAACGTCCCCGAGGGACATTTCCTTGTGTGGGAATGGAAGGTGCAGGGCGAGGATATCCCGTGCATCCGCATGTCGAATCTGGCGTATTCGTTCTACAGCAAGGACGGAGCGAATTTCATCTACAGCAACGAAGCACCCGCACCGCAGCTCATCGGTGCAAAGCGTGATGTCAAGCTGAAAATCGCCGCCTTCGGCGATTCCATCACACAGGGCTGTGAGACAAGCGAATTTGCAAGCAATTTCTGGGTTTCTGAGATCGCAGAGCAGCTCGGATCCGACTACAGCGTGTGGAATCTGGGGATCGGTTATTCGAGATCCAGTGATGCGGCGCTGTGCGGCGACTGGCTGGAACGTGCAAAATCAGCGGATGTCGTGACCGTTGCATTCGGTACGAATGACGCCGTTGTCGGACAGTACAATGCCAACCGCCCGAGTACTCCCGAGGAGATCGACGGCTGGCTGCGCACGATCGTGACGGAGCTGAAAAATGCCGGCTGCAAGGTGATCCTGTTCAATGCGCCGCCCTATAATTTTGAGGGGGATACGGAGAACATCCGAACCGGACTCAATGAGAAGCTTCCTGCCACAGCTGCGGAGCTGGGCGTTCCGCTCTTTGACTGGGCATCACTGCTCAGTGATCCGGCATCACCGAATCTGACCCCCTATGGCGGTCATCCGAATGACGAAGGCTGCGCCCTGATCGCAGAAAAGCTGATGGAACAGTATGGAGATCTGCTGCAAGCGGAAGAATAATCATACAGAATTGCAAAACCAAAGCCCTTGCCATTGCAATAAATGGCAGGGGCGTATTTGATTTATTTCCGGTTTTCAAGGCACACCTTCACATCATATTTCTCCATCCAATAATCCAGCTGTGCAAAATAAGCGATCGTCTGCGGCTTTGTCATCAGCTGCCCGTACCACTGCACGGATTCCTCCCCGTACATCAGCTGTTCCAGTGCATCACGGCGGATGATCTGCAGAATCGGTGCATCGGGATTACGCAGACGGCTTTCCAGCAGTTCTGTGACCGCTGTCAGATAATTCGGATTGTGCGTTTTCGGGTAGGGACTCTTCTTGCGCCAGAGGATCTCTTCGGGGAGATAATCCCGCATTGCCTCACGCAGTAAGCCCTTCTCATAGCCCTTGTATTCCTTGAAATCCCATGGTACATTGTACAGATACTGTGCGATCCGGTAATCGCAGAATGGCACACGTACCTCCAGTGCATTATACATACTCATGCGATCCTTCCGGTCGAGCAGCGTCTGCATGAACCATTCCAGATTCAGCCGCATCATCTCACGCATCCGCTGTTCTGTCGGGGATTCACCCGGAAGCAGTACGGTTCTTGCAAGCGTCGCACGGTATTCCCGATCCACATCGCTGCGCTCTTCCAGTGCGACGGCAATTTCCGGCTTTGCAAAGGTCATCCGATATGCCGTACTCTGCGACCACGGGAAGCCGTAGGCAGCACGGATCTCGGGGTCACGGTACCATGGGTAGCCGCCGAACAATTCATCCGCACATTCTCCTGAAAGTGCCACCGTCACCTCCTTGCGGATCTCACCGCAGAACAGCAGGAGCGATGCGTCCACATCCGCCATACCCGGCAGATCCCTTGCATCCACCGCTGCAAAAAGCGCCTCTGTCAGGGCGGGGGTATCAATGACCGTCCAGTGATGCTGCGCACCCAGATATGCCTGCATCCGGCGGATAAAATCGGGGTCGCTGTTCGGCTGGAATTTGCTTTTCTGAAAATATTTGTCATTGTCCCGATAATCCACAGAAAAGGTGTGCAGCTCCCGTCCGTCTTTCTGAAATTCTCTCGCTGCTACAGAGGAGATCAGACTTGAATCCAGTCCGCCCGACAGGAAGGTTCCGACCGGTACATCCGAAACCAGCTGCCGCCGGATGGCATCCGTCAGCAGATAGCGCACATGCTCCGCCGTCTGGGCGAAATTTTCCGTATGCTCTTTCGACTCAAGCTTCCAGTAGCATTGTACCTCCAGTCCCTTTTCCTGCGTGAAATATGCACAATGTGCTCCCTTTAGCTCCTCCATGCCACGGAACACACCGCATCCGGGCGTCCTGCCCGGACCGAACAGCAGGAGCTGACTGATTCCGTTCAAGTCGATCTCGTGCGGGACGGACGGATGGGCAAGAATGGCTTTGAGCTCCGAGCCGAAAATCAGCTGCTCCGGTGTCCGGTAATAGAACAGGGGCTTGACGCCGATGCGGTCCCTTGCAAGGAACAGCCGCTCGCTTTTATGCTCCCAGACCGCAAAAGCAAAAATGCCGTTGAGCAGGTTCACACATTCAGCCCCATAGGCAGCATATGCCTTGAGCAGCACTTCGGTGTCCGCATGCGTTGTAAAATGATAGCCTTCTTTTATAAGGCGGCTGCGGATCTCCTCGGTGTTGTAAAGCTCGCCGTTATAGACAATGGTGTAGGTGTCCCGATCGTCTGTAAACTGCATCGGCTGCTTTCCGTTTGCGGGATCAATGACGGAAAGTCGGGTGTGAATCAGCGCTGCATGCTCCGTTACCAGCAAGCCCTTCTGATCCGGTCCACGGCGTCCGATCGTGCGCTGCATCTCCTGAAAAATGCTGCCCTGTGAAAATAATGGTTCCCGATAATCAATTACGCCAGCAATACCACACATAATGCTCTCTCCTTATGTAGTTATATTTGAATTCTGGGATCAGTATCAGTATATGTCGGATCGCTGTGATGGGTTCCGCAGAATTTCAAAATTTACAGATTGTTCCTTGACTTTTGTGCGGTTTTATTATACAATAATACCAGATAAGTATGTGATGAGTGATGGCTTTCATTGCATTTGGGTAGTTGCGGGTAAATGATGTGGGAAAAACGGGAACTATCACAATACAAGAGGAGCTGAAAGCAATGTTAGATTTCAGAATTGCAACATTTTTAAAACTATGCGAAACCAAAAGTTATACCAACACAGCAAAGATTCTGCACATTACGCAGCCGTCCGTAACGCAGCACATCAAATATCTGCAGAAACGCTATCAGTGCAAGCTTTTTTCCTATGAGGGAAAGACGCTTCGCCTGACGCCGGAGGGCGAGTATCTGCGCCGTCATGCACTGGAGATGACGCAGGAGAGCGCCAAGGTGTTTGAGGATCTGCAGCGTATGTCCTGCCGGAGCGGTGATCTTCGTTTTGGCTGTACAAAGGAACTCAGTGACGGACTGGCACCGCAGATCATTGCGCAGATGATGAGCGGAGAAGAAGAACTTGAGCTGACGATGCATGTTGCGCATACCGAAGAACTGGTCGATCTGCTGGAATGCGGCAAGCTGGATTTTATCCTGACCGATAAAAGCTTTGCCAGGAGCAGCTTTGCCGTTGTGGATCTGATCCGTGACAGCTTCTGTGCATGGGCTAGTCCGCAGAAGGCAGAGGAGCTGTATAATTTGCCGTTCAAACGGCTTCTGCAGGAGCGTCTGCTTGTGCGGGAGGAAGGCTCCGGCAGCCGTGCGATTCTGGAGCAGATTCTGGCGCATCGTGCCAGCGGCGTGGATGATTTCCACTCTGTGATGGTCTGCAATACCCACTCCACGCTCCGGGAGATGACAGCGGCAGGGATGGGCATTAGTTTCTGTTTTGCAGCGTCCATGCATGATGCCGCAAAACAGGGAAGGGTACAGAAGCTCTACCTCAAGGAGCTTTCCGAAGAACGGATGCTTTCTCTTATGTATCTGAAGACTGCAGCAAATCCGGATCTTTCCCGTGCAGCATGTGCACGCTTCAAAAAACTCTGGCATCTGGCGTTTATGGATGCAGCAGATCAAGGCTGATTTCCTGACGTGCATCAGGAGATTTCGCCGTTCTGACGGTCTTTGGACAAAAAAGTGAAAATTTCAGATTGTTTCAAGGTTTCTGTGCTATGATGCAGATACATATTCCATGGAATGGAAAATTTTAGAATGGAGGAAAAATCAATGAGAAAATTCCGCAGAATGGCTGCTTTGGCAACAAGTGCAGCCATGGCACTGACACTTGCTGCAGTGCCGTTCACCGCAGCGCAGGCTGCAGGTACGTATGGTGATGCCAATCTGGACGGCAGCGTAGACGTTCTGGACATCATCGTGATCAACAAGTATGTGCTCGGCGGCGGCAGTCTGACTGAGGAGCAGCAGCTTTGTGCTGATGTGGATGGCGACGGCGAAGTAACCGCCAGCGACAGCCTGAACATTATGAAGTACATTGTAAAGCTGATCGACCAGATCGGTTCTGACGAAGAGCCGATTCCGGATCCTACTCCCGAGCCGACTACTGAGCCGACCGATGCCCCCACCGAGGAGCCGACTGAGGAACCCACTGACGAGCCTACTGAGGAGCCTACAGAAGAGCCTACTGAGGAACCCACCGAGGAGCCGACCGAGGAACCCACTGAAGAGCCTACTGAGGAACCCACAGAAGAGCCCACTGAGGAGCCCACAGAAGAACCGACTGAGGAGCCTACAGAAGAACCGACCGAGGAGCCCACAGAAGAGCCGACCGAGGAACCCACAGAAGAGCCCACTGAGGAAACTACAGAAGAGCCCACTGAGGAAACTACAGAAGAGCCCACTGAGGAAACTACAGAAGAGCCCACTGAGGAAACTACAGAAGAGCCGACCGAGGAACCCACTGAAGCAGGCACTGAGCAGACAACTGATGCAAACGGCAATTATAATATTGACGTTACCGGTGCAGACGCTGTAACTGTAACATTCACCGGTACACCTTATGCAGGTCTCTATGGCGGCTATGGTTACTGGGATAATGCAGAATCTGCTTGGATCGAAGGTACATGGAATGTTGGCGATTCTCTTGACGAGAATGGCGAGGGTACATGGACATTCGAAGTCCCCGAGGGCATCACTTCTCTGCAGCTGAGTGTTTACTATTATGCTGTATGGAGCAATGAAGCCGGTGATATGGTCGATCTCGACAAGTCCGAGCTGGTTGTCACTTCCTATCTTGATGGTGCTCCGGAAGAGGAACCGACCGAAGATCTGACCGGTGCAACTGAGGCGATCGAAGTAGAAGTTGCAATTTCCGACGACAACAAGGCTTCCGTTCAGGTGGACGGTGTACAGGCTTATGACAAGATTCAGGTAACACTGAGCGGTGCGACCGCAGGTGCAGGCTGCCAGCTTTACGCTTATTACGGCTATAACACAGCGGATGGCTGGGTGAATGGTGCAGAATGCGCAAGCTATGACGGCACCGTTGACAGCGAGGGCAATGTAGTATACATCGTAACAGTTCCGGCTGATGAGAACTGCACTTATCTCAAGTTCAGCATCAATTACTATGCAATCTGGGATAATGAAACCAGCTCCAATATTGATCAGGATCAGACCGTTCTGACATGGGATGTGATCGGTCAGTGCAAAATTGAGCTTGGTCCGGATGAACTTCCTGTCGCATAATGAAACAAATGCCTCCCGTCCGTTTCGGATGGGAGGCATTGATGATAATGGCTGCACTACGTGTCTGACGAAGTGCAGCCATTGCTGTTACTTGATATAGACTCTCTTCATAACCTGGGGTGTGAGGGGAGCATCGTTGTAGTTGGTCTGAACTGCAGCGATCTCGTCAACTGCGTCCATACCGGAAACCACCTTGCCGAATGCTGCATACTGTCCGTCTAGATAGGATGCGTCTGCATGCATGATGAAGAACTGGGAACCAGCGGAGTTGGGATCCTGGGCTCTTGCCATGGACAGCACGCCACGGGTGTGCTTGAGGTTGTTGACAACACCGTTTGCGAGGAATTCGCCCTTGATGTGCCAGCCGGGACCGCCGGTACCGTTGCCGAGCGGGCATCCGCCCTGGATCATGAAGCCGGAGATGACTCTGTGGAAGGTCAGACCGTCATAGAAGCCGTCCTTTACCAGCTTTTCAAAATTCTCGCAGGAAATCGGCGCAATCTCAGGATACAGCTCGATTTCGATTTCTTTTCCGTTTTCAAGTTCAATTACTACCATTGTGTTACCTCCAAATGATCTATCTCACAGCTTTGCTGTGATGGATTAAAATAATTCGACCGTTTCGACGTCTTCCTTAGTGATGGTCACAAGGTCGGTATCGGTCAGATCCGTCATGGATGCCAGACGGTTTGCCTGATTGGTCAGCGTCTTTTCGAAGAAATTACGCACATCTCTGCCGTTTGCGAAGCCCGGAAGTTTCTGTTCGCAGCGATTCCGGAAGAATGCCTCCACGCAAGCCTGTGCATCTTCTGTCACCTCGTAGAAGGATTTGCCGCAGATGCCGCTGAAAATATCCACCAGCTCTTCTGCTGTATAATCCTCGAAGAAGATTTTTTTGTTGAAACGGGAACGCAGACCGGGGTTGGAATCGAGGAAATCCTGCATCAGTTCCGGGTAGCCAGCCACGATGACCACGAAGTCATCACGGTTGTCCTCCATTGCCTTGAGCAGAGTGTTGACTGCTTCGATGCCGAAATCATTGGATCCGGTCGATGCGGTCAGTGTATAGGCTTCATCAATAAAGAGAACGCCGCCGAGCGCACTGTCGATCACCTTCTTGGTCTTGATGGCGGTCTGTCCGACATAGCCGCTTACCAGTCCGGAGCGATCCACTTCTGTGAGATGCCCCTTGCTCAGCACGCCGAGCTTGCGGTAAATTTTGCCCATCATACGGGCAACCGTGGTTTTACCCGTACCGGGATTGCCGGAGAATACCATATGCAGGGAGACGGAATTCTGGGGAAGCCCACGTTCTGCACGCATTTTATGCACCTTGAGAAGGTTGATGAGACTGTTCAGATCCTCCTTGACCTTGGTAAGTCCCGTCAGATCGTTCAGCTCCTGCAGCAGTTCCTCGAGGGTCTCCTCGGGTTCGGGCGCAGGCTCAGGGGCAGCTGTCGTTTCTTCCTCTGCTTCTGCCTGCGGACGAGCCGGTGCAAGCTTGGGTGCAGCGGCAGGTGTTTCCATCGGATCGACAGGGGAGGGGGCATCCGTATTCAGATTCCCGATGTCTCTGCCAAGCTGTCTCCAGCTGCGCAGGTAGGCGCTGCGGTAATTTTTCAGGCGCAGCATCAGTGTTGCCATGGCTCTGGTCTGGCGTTCATCGTACTTGCCGTCATAGGTGATGAATTCCAGCCCGAGTTCGTCAAGGAATTCGAGCAGCATCAGGGACGTACTGCCGTTTGCAGCCTTGTCCTGAATGTCTCCGTTGATGAAAACCGTCAGCAGACTCAGGACGGTATCAAAGATCGCATCCGAAGAGATGCGGTGATCATTGACAAAGCGCACCACATAGTCCTTTGTCAGGGAAAAATCCAGACAGCGGTTGATGATGTCCACCTCATGATCCATGATGACGTGATCGCTGTCGGCGATATAGAGCATGAACTTCATGATCGCAAACTGCGCATAGTCACGCAGCGGCATACGGCTGCCTTTGATCTGCAGCCCCTGACGTTCATACTGTTCACTCAGGGTATAGATGTATTGCAGGGTATCATTGATAGAAGATTGCAAACTTCTCAGCTCCTTGCTAGAATGTACTGGTTCTATTATAGCAGATTTCTGACAAAAAGGCAAGTAATATTTGAAAAAAGAAGAAAGCCATGCGCTGCAGGGCTCAGCTTGTCGAAAAAGTATAATTTCACTTAAATTTGCCCCCCTAACCCCTCCCCAAAGGGGAGCGATTTTTGGCTATACACTGGGGGTTGTGGGGGGCGAAGCCCCCTACATGCGCCGAAGGCGCAACTAAGAATAAAAAACTAGTGCAGCCGTGCGCCGTAAGGCGCACTGGCTGGACGGGACTTTTTTGAGAGCCTCAGCCCTGCAATGCAGGACTTTCAGTTACTTTTTTGCGAGCTCCGCAATACATCTGCGGCAGATCTTCTTGTCCTGATGATCGACCAGATCCTCACTGTTGCCGCAAAGAATGCAGGAAAGCTGACTCTTTTTGAGAATGATTGCATCGCCGTCTGTAAAGATCTGCAAATAATCATTCTGATTGATGTCAAGATGTCTTCTGAGTTCCTTGGGAAGAACAAATCTGCCCAGGGAATCAATTCGTCTGAAAATACCTGTACTTCTCATGATGTCACCGTCCTTTGTCAAATACGGAAAGGGATTGCGGCAGGATTATTCTGCATCCTCCGGCATTTCCCAGTTATGATACACATTCTGAACGTCGTCGTTGTCCTCCAGATGATCCAGCAGAAGCTGCATCTTCTTGATGGAATCCTCGTCGGTCAGTGTTGTGTAGGTTGCGGGTACCTTCTCTGCTTCTGCAGACAGTACTGTGTAGCCCTTGGCTTCGAGTGCTTCACGCATTGCGGAAACATCGTTCGGATCGCATTCCATTACGATGGTGTCCTCTTCAACGGTCAGATCCTCGCCGCCGCATTCGAAGCAGTCCTCCATTGCGGTGTCTTCGTCAATACCGTTGTTTTCCACAACGACAATACCCTTTGTGGAGAACATGAAAGAAACGCAGCCGATGGTGCCCAGATTTCCGCCGTACTTGTCAAAATAATGACGTACATCGCCTGCAGTACGGTTCTTGTTGTCAGTCAGACACTCAACGATGACTGCAACGCCGTTCGGACCGTAGCCCTCATACACCATTGCTTCATAGTTGTTCTTGTTGCCTTCGCCGGATGCTTTCTTGATCAGGCGGTCAATGTTATCATTCGGTACATTGTTGGACTTTGCCTTTGCGATCAGATCACGCAGCTTTGCGTTATTGTTTGGATCGGGACCGCCCTCCTTGATGCATACGATGATCTCACGGCCGATCTTGGTGAAAATTCTCGCCTTGACCGCATCGGTCGCTTCTTTTTTACGCTTGATATTGTTCCATTTGGAATGTCCTGACATGTTGCTTCACTCCTTATTCTTTGTTTGCAGGAGCAGTTCCTCCCGCATGTTCCAGATGATGGAGAACAGTGTTTCCATCCTCTGTGTATTGCCGGTCAGCTGTAGATAACCGAAGAGCGCTTCGAGTCCCGTTGCTTTGCAGTAATCGGAACGGGTCGCATGATGCGGTACCGTATTTCCGGTTGCATTTTTTCCTCTGCGGAAAACGGCAGCTTCTTCTTCAGTGAATACTTCCATCAGCTGTTCGGCAGCCCTTGCCTGAAATCCGGCACAAACCAGGCGGATCTTTGCCGAATGCAGGTTTCCGACCGGTGTACTGCCCGCTTCAACGATTGCTGAACGCACCATCAACTCATACACACAGTCACCGAGAAATGCCATCGTCAGGGGACTGTACTGACGGGCTTCCTTTTCTGTTAACGCAAACTTCATGCGGCGTTACCTGATATAGTCGAATTCGAAACCGAAGATATTGACGGTATCGCCTTCTTCGATGCCCATTTCTTCCAGCTTGTCAATGATGCCGCTTGAGCGCAGCACACGCTGGAAATACTGCAGGGAGGAATAGTCATCCATATTAACGGTACGCAGTACGGGTTCGAGCCAGATGGCAGAGACATAGTAAATACCATCCTCGACCTCGATCTCGAATTCCTGCTTCGAGGAGAAGCGGGTTTCCCATTCCTCGGGAGTGAGCGGTTCTGCCTCATAAATTTTCACAGGCGGAAGCTCGGAGAGCTTCTGTCCTACCGCATCCATCAATGCGCCCGTGCCCTGTGTGGTGGCAGCGGAGATGGTGAAGAACTGCAGTCCCAGCTCCTCAATATAGTCACGCAGTGCAGCGATCTGTTCCTCGGTTGCCATATCGGATTTATTTGCCACAACGATCTGCGGGCATTCTGCAAGCGCTTCGCTGAAATTCGCAAGCTCACGGTTGATTGCTTCGAAGTCCTCGACCGGATTTCTGCCCTCAATGCCGGATACATCCAGCACATGGAGGATCAGACGGCAGCGTTCCACATGACGCAGGAACTCATGTCCCAGACCAATGCCCTCGCTTGCGCCCTCGATCAGACCGGGGATATCCGCCATGACAAAGGAACGTTCCTCATCCAGACGAACCACGCCCAGCACGGGTGTCAGGGTAGTGAAGTGGTAATTGGCGATTTTCGGCTTTGCCGCACTGACCACGGAGATCAGGGTGGATTTGCCTACATTCGGGAAACCGACCAGTCCCACATCCGCCAGAAGCTTCAACTCAAGGGTAACATCGAATGCTTCGCCGGGGAAACCGGGCTTTGCGAAACGGGGAATCTGTCTTGTGGAGGTGGCAAAGTTGGAATTGCCCTTGCCGCCCCTGCCGCCACGGGCAAGGATCTTCGGTTCATCATCGGACATATCCGCCATAATTCTGCCGGATTCCGCTTCACGGATGAGCGTGCCTCTCGGGACCTTGATGACAAGATCGGGGGCACTCTTGCCGGTGCAGCGTTTTGCACCGCCGTTTTCGCCGTTCTGTGCGATGTACTTTCTTTTATAACGGAAATCGATCAGCGTGGAGAAATTATCGTCCACCTGAAAGACCACATTGCCGCCGCTGCCGCCGTCGCCGCCGTCGGGACCGCCTGCTGCGACATATTTTTCACGGTGAAAGGAAACGGCGCCGTCGCCGCCGTCTCCGGCCTTGATTTTAATTCGTGCCTTATCGACAAACATGTGTAAATCCCTCCTTATCGGGGAGTGCACCTAAAACAAAATCCCAAGCTTTGCGAAAAGCCCGGGATTTTGATTGTTTCTTAGGGCGAAATTAGTCTGCGTAAACGCATACACGCTTACGATCACGACCCCAGCGCTCAAACTTTACTCTGCCGTCAACCATTGCGAACAGAGTGTCATCAGAGCCCTTGCCTACGCCTACGCCCGGATGAATGTGGGTACCACGCTGACGAACGATGATGTTGCCTGCGGTTACGAACTGACCATCAGCTCTCTTTACGCCCAGACGCTTGGACTCAGAGTCACGGCCGTTCTTGGTAGAACCCATACCTTTCTTATGTGCAAAAAACTGCATACTAATTCTAAGCATTATTTACACCTCCGTAAATTCGAATTTAATAGTGTCCGGAAATTCTTCCGAAATACATTGCAGATGGACGTACAAAGCTTCCAGAAGCTTTGCGGAAATATCGCTGCCGCTGGTACGGATATTCACCGTATCACCCTTGGCAGAGACCTGCGCATCCTCTCCGAACGTTTCAGTCAGGAGATTGGCAGTGAGCTGCACTGCGGAAGAAACCGCTGCACAGACAATGTCCTGTCCGTGTTCTGCATAGCCTGCATATCCCTTGACGGAACATCTGCAGAGCGTGCCGTTTTTTTTCGTGAAAACAGCTTTCAGCATGATTCAGAAACTTATGCGTTGATTGCTTCGATCTGAACCTGTGTGTAGGGCTGTCTGTGACCCATCTTGCGCTTCTCGCCCTTCTTCGGCTTGTAAGTGAAGACTGTGATCTTCTTGCCCTTACCGTTCTTCAGAACCTTTGCGGAAACGGTTGCACCTGCTACATAGGGAACACCTACGTTGATTCCGTTATCGGAACCTACAACAACAACCTTGTCAAAGGTAACGGTCTCGTCAGCTTCTACGTTCAGCTTCTCGATGAAGATCTTGTCTCCCTCACGAACCTGATACTGCTTACCGCCTGTTTCGATTACTGCGTACATTGATCTGGCACCTGCCTTTTCTTAAAAACTCGCTGTATTTGGGGATGGAAACCCATACTTTGATCGTCCCAAGCACATGCGGCAATACTATTTTATCACAAAAGAAACGGCTTGTCAAGAGGAAATTTGCAATTTTTCGGAAAATTTACGGAAAAATTTCCGGATCACGGGCACCGGGCAGGAAGGGGAACATTTGCTCATAATTTTCCGCTTCCTCCTGTGATTCCATTCCGGCAGGAATGAGTCCTGTCATTTCGGTCATGGTATTCATTTCCTCCACGGGGAAGAGCGGTTTGCGTTCCTCGTTCGGGTCATAGGGTTTCTTCTGCATTGCGATCATCCTTTCAGTATCAGTTTCTGTTAGGATAACCGGAATTGCCGCAAGTATGCAGAAAACCGTCCCCATTGAATGAGGACGGCGTTGTCTGTTATTCTTCTCTCAGGAGCATGTTGAACATGTCTTTGAGTTCTCTGAGCGTCGCATCAGAGAGTGCAGGATTTTCCGTTACGTTCATGATTGCCGCACAGAGCGTATCTGTGAGTGTGTCACGTACACCTGCATAAGATGATGCATTTGAATCACCATATCCCTCCGGATAGCCGCTGTCAAAAACAATGTTCGGACGCTGTTTCTTGCCCTCTGCAAGCGGATGCGGTCTGTCGGCAAGATCCGCATAATCGGATACATCCCCAGCCGGGAGAACTGCCATCGGCGCACGCATGGCAACGAATTTGAGGATGGTGTACCGTTTTTCCTCCGTGCGGAATGGGATCTCATACAACTCCCAACCATCCACGGATTTGATCGGTTTGATGTAATTGCGGTTGAGTTTGTAGATCAGTTCTTTTTCACGATCGACTTCCTGCGCCGGATCATCCGTAAACAGAATGCGGAAGTCGCAGGTCTCATTGTACTGATCGTTTTCGCCGCCGTTGAGCCAGAAAGTGAGCACATATTCCGTGTTTGCTGCAAGCTCCATCGGCTCGGATGCCGCTTCGCTCCAGTTCCACTGCCAGTCACCCAGCATCAGCGCTTCCTGCAGTCCGCCGTCGAGAAAGCTTGAGAGAAATGTGCGGCTGAACACATTATGTTCACAGCCTGCCACGGCATGGAATGTGCGTGGTTCAAGATATATTGCATTCATAGGTTTGTCCTCCATCGAATCGGACGGACAGGTGCCGGTCAGACGAATTTCGTACTCGCCGGTATACACCGCCCGGCCGTGCTTGACCAGTCCTTTTGCCCGTTTTGGGTAGGTCAGACCGATCTGTGTACCATATTCGTCCGTGACAATGACGTTTTTGTTCATGGGTGTCCTCCCCTTTGTCACAGAATTGTGTTTGCAGGCTGTTTTTGATTATGGGTGCCATCCCCGCTGCATATTCATAGTATACCATATTTCAACGAAAAATGCAAGCGGTTTTGTCGGAAAAGTAAAAATGTAAATTTTATGTGAACATTCGCTTGCAAACCATGGGGAGCTGTGTTATACTATATAAATGAAATCCATGCATACTATTTTATATAGGATGATTCAACTGATAAAGGAGATGTTAGAACATTGCTGAGAAGTATGACAGGCTACGGCCGTGCGCAGGAGCAGGTGGATAACCGTGATATCCTTGTGGAGATCCGTTCTGTAAACTCTCGCTATCTCGAGCAGAACGTCCGCATCGGCAGAAGCTACACCTACATGGAGGAGGAACTGAAATCCCTTCTGAAAACGCAGGTGTCCCGCGGCAAGGTGGAGATCGGCGTATCCATCACCCTGACCGAGGGTAAGAAAGCTGACATCCGTGTGAATGCGGATATCGTCAAGGGCTATCTGGATGCAATGCAGGCATATAATGATGCGCAGCTGGATACGGATGCGGATAAGGATTACCGCCTGATGACGGACAAAAAGCTGCTCTCCGGTGAGGATCCCGCAAATGGCGAGATGAGCTGGGCGACCATGCTCCATCTGCCGGATGTATTCCGTGTGGAAAAGGCACAGGATGATGAGGATGAAGTCCGTGCTGCGGTGCTGGGCGTTGCGGAAAAGGCGATTGCAGCATTCGTAGCAATGCGTGAGGTCGAGGGTGAGAAGCTCCGTGCTGATGTGCTGATGAGACTGCAGACGCTTGCAAAATGCGTCGGCATTGTGGAAGAAGATGCTCCCAAGCTTACAGAAAAGTACAGAGAACGCCTGTTTACAAAGATTTCCGAGCTGCTTGGCAGCACGACGATCGACGAGCAGCGGATCCTGACCGAAGCTGCGATCTTCTCCGAGAAGACCGCTGTGGATGAGGAAACTGTCCGTCTGAGAAGCCATCTTGCACAGATGGAGACCCTCCTGAATGAAGAAGGCGCAGTCGGCAGAAAGCTTGACTTCCTCGTGCAGGAAATGAACCGTGAGGTCAATACCATCGGTTCCAAGGTACAGGATGTGAATATTACATCCGTTGTGGTGGAAATGAAGTCCGAGATCGAAAAGATCCGTGAACAGATCCAGAATATTGAGTAAAGGAGACAGAGGATGGAAAAAGGTCTTTTGATTGTTGTTTCTGCGCCGTCGGGCTGCGGAAAGGGAACGATCCTCGGTGAAGTTCTGAAGGATCCGCATTACTATTACTCCGTCTCTGCGACGACCCGTCAGCCCCGTGAGGGAGAGATCGACGGAACCCACTACCGTTTTATGACACGGGAACAGTTCGAAGCGCTGATCGGCGAGCAGGCATTCCTTGAGCATGCGGAGTACTGCAAGAATTATTATGGTACGCTCCGTGCGCCGATCGAGGAAAACCGTGCGCTCGGCCGCAATGTTATCCTCGAGATCGAGGTGCAGGGTGCCATGCAGATCCGTGCGCTCTGCCCCGATGCGGTGTTTGTCTTTATCGCACCGCCGAGCATGGAAGTGCTGCGGGAGCGTCTGACAAACCGTGGTACGGAAGAACCCGATGTCATCGCTGAACGTGTTGCACAGGCAGAAGAAGAGATGACCCACAAGAATGACTATGACTACGTGGTCGTGAATGATGTGCTGAGCGAAGCAATTGCTGATTTCAAGGCAATCGTTCGTGCAGAAGAATGTAAAATAAAGTAAGATTGATTTTCAGAGAAAATGGAGAGGTATGATTATGCTGAGACCCGCAATGACACAGATGATTACTAAGAACGAAAGCTGCTATTCCCTCGTGATCGGCGTTGCCAAGAGAGCGAGAGAGATCGCTGATGATCTTTACGAGAACAACCAGACACTGGAAGAAAAGCCGGTCAAGACCGCAGTGGATGAGTTTGCAAGAGGCGAATACAAGATCGTGGAGGCAGCTGCTGAAGACGCAAATACATTGCTGTAATCGTGGAATACGGAAAATACGTTGCTGCTGTTGCGGTGCATTCCGCCGCATATGCGTTCGACAAGCCGTTTTCCTATCTGCTTCCGCCTGAATTCTACCGCCGTCAGCTTGAAGGCTGCCGTGTGGTGGTGCCGTTCGGCAGGGGCAACCAGAAGCGTGTGGGAATCGTCCTGTCGGTATCCGAGGCGGACAGCGATGCCTGCAAGGGGCTGAAAAAGATCCTTTCCGTTGCAGATGCCCAGCCGATCCTCAATGAGGAACAGCTCAGGCTCATGTACTGGCTCAAGGAGAACACGTTCTGTACCTACTATGATGCGATTCGTGTGCTGCTGCCGTCGGCATTGCAGTTGCGGGTGCAGGAGCATTATTGCCTTGTGCCCGATGCGGATGAGAGCGCACTTTCGCAGGAACAAAAGCAGCTTCTGCAGTTTCTGCGCCGCGCTAAGTCCCAGAAGGAGTTTGACGCACTGCTTGATGCGCAGAATACTGCGGAAAAAAAGCAGCTTGTGGATGGCTTGCTGGCGGCCGGCGTGATCTGTACATCGACGGACGCAAGTGCACGGATGAAGAACAAAACGGTACGAAAAGTACGGCTGTCCGAACCGTTTCTTTCGCAGGAGCTGCATCCGTCCGTAACCGTCAAGCAGCAGCAGGTGATCAATGCGCTGCAGGAATTCGGCGTGCTCGAGGAAAAGGAGCTTTGCTATATCTGCGGTGTGACTTCTGCAGTGGTGCGCCGGCTTGAGAAATCGGGTGTGGCAGTGCATTTCGATGCAGAGGTGCAGCCCGAGGAAACATGCAGTGCACCGACCAATGCCCCTGCCATCGTGCTTTCGGCACAGCAGCAGGCGGTGTTTGACGAAGTGGCGCCCTGTCTTGCAGATACGGAAGCCAAGTGCTTTTTGCTGCACGGCGTAACGGGCAGCGGAAAAACCTCCGTTTTTGAGTCGCTCATCGAACGTACGCTTTCGATTGGGAAATCCGCACTCCTGCTTCTGCCGGAAATTGCCCTGACGCCCCAGATGGTCAAGCGCTTTTCTGCCAGATTCGGCAGCCGCATTGCTGTGATGCACAGCAGCCTGTCACTGGGGGAGCGCAAGCGTTCCTACGAACGGGTGCGCAGCGGTCAGGCGGATCTGGTGATCGGTACCCGATCGGCTGTCTTTGCTCCTTTGCAGAATATCGGACTCATCGTCATGGATGAGGAAGGGGAGCGTTCTTATAAATCCGACGCAGCGCCCAGATTTGATACCATTCAGGTGGCGAAGTACCGCTGCCGGATGCATGGTGCTGTGCTGTTGAGCGCATCGGCAACACCGACGCTCGAAAGCTATTACTATGCAAAAAAAGATGTCTACCACCTTCTGGAAATGACGGAGCGCTATGGCGATGCTGTGCTGCCCGAGGTGGAAGTTGCAGATATGAATGAGGAACGCATGCAGGGCAATGATTCCGAATTCAGTACGATGCTGGTCGAAGCACTGCAGGAAAACCTCGATCGTGGCGAGCAGAGTATCCTTCTCCTGAACCGCCGGGGTTATCATACGATCATCAGCTGCTGTACCTGCAACCAGCCCGTATACTGCCCGAACTGCTCGATCCCCATGACCTATCACAAGCCCGACGGCAATCTGCATTGCCATTATTGCGGTGCGATCCAGCGTATGCCGGAGAAATGTCCGACCTGCGGCGGGGAGCATCTGCGAAAGATGGGCTTTGGTACCCAGCGGCTGGAGGATGAACTCTCCGTTCGTTTCCCGGGTGCAAGGATCCTGCGGATGGATGCGGATACCACCGGCTCCCGTGATGCCTATGAACGCAGCTTTGCGGCGTTTAAGGCGGGAGAATATGACATCATGCTCGGGACGCAGATGATCGGCAAGGGGCTCGATTTCCCGAATGTGACACTCGTTGGAGTGCTGTCCGTGGATAAGGCATTGTTCTCCGGCGATTTCCGCAGCTATGAGCGCACGTTCGCCCTCATCACACAGGTCGTCGGACGTGGCGGCAGAGGCGGAAAAAAAGGCAGAGCCATTCTGCAGACGTTTCTGCCGGATCATTATGTACTGCGGCTTGCCGCACAGCAGGATTACCACGGCTTTGTCCGTGAGGAACTTGCCATCCGCAAGCAGCTCCTGTTTCCGCCGTTCTGCGATATCTGCGTGATCGGCGTGAGCGGTGAAAATGAAGCGGAGGTACAGCTTGCATCCCATAAATTTGTGGAATGCATGAAGGAGGAGCTTGCCGTGCAGACGGAGAAGCTGCCGCTGCGGGTGCTTGGTCCCGTACCGTGCACCTATGGAAAGATTAATGGAAAATACCGCTACCGTATCATTATCAAATGCAAAAATACCCAGCAGTTCCGCAATTTTCTGCGTGATGTGCTGAAAAATGCCGGAAGCGTCAGAGAAACGGCAAGGGTGCATCTTTATGCGGATATGAACGGCAGCATCGGCATATAACAATTGGGAGGACTACTATGGCAATCAGAAAAATTGTAACCAAGGAGGACAGCGTTCTGCATTCTGTTTGCAGACCTGTGGAGGTGTTCGATGAAAAGCTTGCACAGCTCCTTGATGATATGCATGAAACACTGGAAAAGGCACAGGGTATCGGGCTTGCGGCTCCGCAGGTCGGCATCCGACGCCGTGTGGCGATTGTGGATACGGGCGAAGAGATACTCGAATTCGTCAACCCCGTGATTCTCAAGAAGAGCGGCAAGCAGCGTGATGTAGAAGGCTGCCTGTCCTGTCCGGATGAGTGGGGTTATGTGGTGCGCCCGAACAAGTGCAAGGTGCGTTTCCAGGACAGAAACGGTGATTTTTATGAGGTTTCTCTGCAGGGGCTTGCTTGTCGCTGCGCCTGCCACGAGATCGACCATCTGGACGGTCACCTGTTCCTCGAACTTGTCGATGAATTTGTCGCACCCGGGGAGGAATAATATGAAGGATCTGAAAATCGTATTCATGGGTACGCCTGATTTTGCGGTACCCTGTCTTGCGGCACTCGCAGACAGCGGTGCGGAAATTGCAGCGGTTTTTACCCAGCCCGATAAGCCCAGCGGCAGAAAATATAAGCTGGTACCGACTCCGGTAAAGAAAAAGGCACTGGAATATGCGATTCCTGTGTACCAGCCCCAATCGCTCCGCAAGGGCGAGGATGCGGAAGAAGCCATGAAGGTACTTGCAAAGATCGAGCCGGATTTCATCGTGGTGGCTGCCTACGGGCAGATCCTCCCGAAGGCAGTACTCGACCTGCCGAAGTACGGCTGCGTGAATGTGCATGCGTCCCTGCTGCCGAAATACCGTGGTGCTGCGCCCATTCAGCGCTGCATTCTTGACGGTGAGAAAGAGACGGGCGTGACCATCATGCAGATGGCAGAAGGACTTGATACCGGCGATATGCTGCGCAAGGGAAGTCTCTCCATCGGAGAGAATGAGACCGCATCCGAGCTGCATGACCGCTTGTCCGCACTCGGCGCAGAGCTGATCGTGGAGACGCTGCCTGCGCTTCGTGACGGCGCAATTACGCCTGAGCAGCAGGATGATGCACTGTCCTGCTATGCCGCAATGATCACAAAGGATATGTCTGCACTGGACTTTACAAAGCCGGCAGCAGAACTGCATCGTACCATCTGCGC
Source organism: Oscillospiraceae bacterium (assembly GCA_045544635.1). GTDB lineage: Bacteria > Bacillota > Clostridia > Oscillospirales > Ruminococcaceae > UBA3855. The sequence continues at coordinate 25,439 of JAZPZJ010000005.1, read as the reverse complement.
ACTTACAGGCTTTACAACGCTTGAAGGCAAGCGCTTCAAGGCATTCCGCAGTGAAGTTGCAGACAAAACTGCCAATGCACAGCCCGGCGAGCTACTTGATCCCGAACTCCTGCTGGTGCAGTGCGGCGAAGGTACGGTCCTGCGCCTGACTGAGGTGCAGATCGAAGGCGGCAAGCGCCTGCCCGCATCCGAATTTGTCCGTGGAAAGAAGCTTTCTGCCGGACAGCGATTTGGTGAATAAAGAAAGGAAGAACGTATGGATCTGTTTTTGATTTTTGTACCGCTTGTGATCTGCATTATTGCGCAGATCAACGTCAACAGCACATTTCATAAGTACAGCAAGGTGCACAACGCACGGGGACTGACCGGTGCGGATGTTGCAAGACAGATTCTTGATGCAAATGGACTCAGCTATGTTTCGGTGGAGCATGTTTCCGGAAAGCTCAGCGATCACTTTGATCCGAGAGCCAACGTAGTGCGCCTCTCCGACAGCGTGTACCATGATACCTCCGTTGCAGCACTCGGTGTTGCCGCACATGAATGCGGTCATGCGGTGCAGCATGCGGAAAATTATGCGCCTGTGAATTTCCGGACTGCAATGGTTCCGGTTGTGAATGTCTGCTCCAGACTCTGGTATTTTGTATTCCTGCTTGGTCTGTTTTTCACTGAGACCGTCCTTGGACAGAATCTGATCTGGCTTGGTATCCTGCTGTTTTCCGGTGTGACGCTGTTCCATCTGGTGACACTTCCCGTAGAGTTTGACGCCAGCCGTCGTGCGATGCGCATTCTCGAAGCGAATGGATTCCTTGTGGACAATGAGATCAGCGGTGCGAAAAAAGTACTGCAGGCAGCGGCAATGACCTATGTTGCGGCACTGCTGCAGTCGCTTGCACAGCTTCTGCGTCTGCTCCGTGCAGCGAGGGATTAATGGAAAGCGCCAGATTTCTTGCGGTGCAGCTTCTGTGCCGCACGGAAGAGGAAGAGAGTTATTCGAACCTTCTGCTGGACAAGGCACTGGCAGCGTCAAAGCTTTCATCTGCTGACAAAAAACTATGTACCCAGCTCTTCTACGGCGTGATCGAACGCCGCCTGACGCTGGAGCATATCCTGTGCTGCTACAGCAAAAAAAACCCGGAAAAGCTCGATGTCATTGTGCGGAATATTCTGTATCTGGGATTGTACCAGCTTGCGTACTGCGAGAAGATCCCGGATCGGGCTGCGGTCAATGAATCAGTTGCCCTGACCAAACAATGTAAAAAGACAAGTGCGTCCGGATTTGTCAATGCCATTCTACGCAGCTTTCTGCGTGACAAGAAGGAAATCCGATACCCGAAAGATCGCTGGAAGGCGATGGAGGTTCGGTATTCCGCTCCTGCGGCGCTCATCCGGACAGTGGCAAAGGAACATGGTACGGATTTTGCCGAGCAATTCTTTGCGGATGCTTTACAGACACCGCCGACCACCATCCGCCTGAATCCGCTGCGTGGTTCGCTGGAAGCGTTGGAACAGGAAGGTTTTTCCCCTGTTCCGTTCGGGCGATTGACGCATGCCTATACCGTATCCGCTGCGGAAGTGCGGAAATCGAATGCGTTCCAGAAGGGCATGTTCCATGTGCAGGATCTTTCCTCACAGCTCTGCTGTGCGATCCTCGATCCACAGCCGGAGGAAACCGTACTGGATATGTGTGCTGCCCCCGGCGGTAAGTCCTTCACCATCGCCGAGCTTATGGAGAACAAAGGCAAGGTGCTGGCATTCGATCTGCACGAGCATCGTGCAAAGCTGATTGCGGATGGTGCGCAGCGGCTGGGACTGACCTGCATTGAAGCCAGAACCGGAGATGCGTCCGTACAGGATCCGACGATCCCCACGGCGGACAGGATCCTCTGTGACGTGCCCTGTTCCGGGTATGGCGTCATCCGCCGCAAACCGGAGATCCGCTACAAGCCTCTGCAGGATGTGTCGGAACTGCCGGAGCTTCAGTATGCGATTCTGGAGAATGCAGCCGGCTATCTGAAGATCGGCGGTATTCTGGTCTATTCCACCTGCACCATTCTGCAGCGGGAAAACGAAGCGGTCGTGGAGCACTTCCTGCAGGCCCACCCGGAATTTGAGCTGGTTCCCTTGACGGAATTCGGATTCACGGAGGGATCTGCGACCTTCTCCGTGCAGTATGACAACTGCGACGGCTTCTTTGCCGCACGTCTGCGGAGAAAGGAGTAGCCGATGGAACAACGTGATATTTTGTCCATGACCCTGCCCGAGCTTTCGCAGGCGATACAGGAAATGGGACAGCCAAAATACAGGGCGGCACAGATCTACCGCTGGCTGCATGTAAAAAAAGCTGCTGCATTTTCCGAAATGCTTGATTTGCCTGCTGCACTTCGAACAAAATTAGATGTTGAATTTTGTTTAAAACACCTATTTGTTGCGAGAAAGCTTGAATCTTGTATAGATAATACGGTAAAATACTTATATAGGCTTCCTGACGGACAGCATGTGGAGTCCGTACTGATGTCCTACCGCCATGGATGGCGGCTGTGCATCTCCACACAGGTGGGGTGCAAGATGGGCTGTCAGTTCTGTGCATCCACGATCGCCGGCTATGTCAGGAATCTCACGCCGTCCGAAATGCTCCTGCAGATCGACGAAACGGAGCGGGATGCCGGAGTGACGATTTCCGGTATCGTGCTGATGGGAATCGGTGAGCCGCTTGACAATTTTGAGAATGTGATGCGGCTTCTGGAGCTTTTGTCCGATGGCGAGGGAAGAAAAATGAGTCTGCGGCATGTGACGCTCTCTACCTGCGGAATTGTACCGAGGATGCGGGAGCTTGCCGATCATACAACGGGGCTGACGCTTGCAGTGTCCCTGCACAATCCGACGGATGCAGGACGCAGCGCTGTGATGCCCGTAAACCGCCGCTATCCGCTCTCCGAGCTGATGGAAGCGTGCAGGTATTATTTCTCCAAAACAGGGCGGCGTGTGACGTTTGAATATGCCGTCATGCAGGGAGAGAACGACAGCGATGCCGATGCAAGGGCACTTGCAAAGCTCCTGCGGGGGCAGCAGGCGCATGTGAATCTGATTCCGGTCAATTCTGTGAAGGAACGCAGCTATCATGCAACCCGGAAGGCGGCGCTGGACTTTATGGAACGTCTCGAAAAACTGGGCGTTCATGCGACAGTCAGAAGAACACTTGGCAGTGACATTGAGGCGGCGTGCGGTCAGCTTCGTCATGAAGCGGACGGGCGGCAGTCTTAGAAAAGAGGTGAGGATATGCGATGTGCAACAGCAACGGACATCGGACTGATTCGTGATGAGAATCAGGATGAGGTGCTGGCAAAGGACTACGGCGGAAATATACTGGCAGTCGTCTGCGACGGTATGGGCGGTGAACGCTCCGGCAGTCAGGCGAGTGAAATTGCAGTCAGGGAGCTGTTTGACCACTTTGATGCAGGATATCACAGCAATATGACTGCGGAGGAGCTGCGTGCGCTGCTGCTTTCGTCCATATCCGCCGCAAATTCTGTAATTTACACCACTGCCAGAATTGATTATAAAAGCTACGGTATGGGTACTACCTGCGTTGCTGCTTTTGTGGAACGTGGCTGGATCTCCATCGCCAATGTCGGTGACAGCAGGGCATATCTCCTCGAAAAAGGAAACCTCCGGCAGATCACCAGCGACCATACCGTTGTGAATATGCTGTTTCAGCAAGGCAAAATCAACCGGGATCAGATGAGCCGGCACCCCCAGCGGAATATGCTGACGAGGGCTGTGGGCGTGGAACGGGTGGTCAGACCTGACTATTATCGGATTCCGTATGATGAGGATTTCCTGCTGCTGCTGTGCTCGGACGGGCTTTCGGGCTATTGCAGTGAAGCGGAAATTCTGGATACACTCAAACACAATGCGTTCGCAGCCGCACCGAAGGCGCTGGTAAATCTGGCGCTGGAAAAAGGCGGCAGGGATAATATTTCCCTTGCGATCGTCACAAAATAATAAGTATGGAGGGTACAATGGATAAGAACATAGGCAAAAAGCTTGACGGCAGATATGAAATCACCGAGCTGATCGGTGTCGGCGGTATGGCCGATGTCTACAAGGCGACGGATATCATCGACAATAAGGTCGTAGCTGTCAAGATCCTGAAGAAAGAATTTGCGGAGAACGAGGAGTTCCTGCGTCGTTTCCGCAATGAGTCCAAGGCAATCGCACTGCTTTCCCATCCGAATATCGTAAAGGTTTACGATGTCGGTTTCTCTGAGAAGATCCAGTTTATCGTTATGGAGTATATTGACGGCATTACTCTGAAGGAATACATCGAAAATGAAAAGGTGCTGACATGGAAGGATTCCGTGCACTTTGTCATCCAGATCCTGCGTGCGCTGCAGCATGCACATGACAGAGGCATTGTTCACAGAGACATCAAGCCCCAGAATATCATGCTGTTCACAGATGGCACCATCAAGGTGATGGACTTCGGTATTGCAAAGTTTGCCCGTGAAGAAGGCAGAACTGCCACCGATCAGGCAATCGGCACGGTACATTATATCAGCCCTGAGCAGGCAAGAGGCGATGTGACCGACGAAAAGAGCGATATTTATTCCGTGGGCGTGATGCTCTATGAGATGCTCACCGGTCAGAAGCCGTTCGATACGGATAATCCTGTGACAGTTGCTGTAATGCACATGCAGAACACAGCAGAGCGTCCCCGTGCGATCAATCCCGATATTCCGGCAGGTCTTGAGGAGATCATCCTGCGTGCGATGGAAAAGGATGCCGAGAGCCGTTATCAGACTGCTTCCGACATGATCCGTGACATCGAAAGCTTCAAGGCGAATACCTCCATGACATTTGGCTACTATGAGGAGGATGTACCCGAGGAGGCGGAAGAATCCACACAGTTCTTCGCAGTAGCGGACGCTGATGCGGATGCTGAAGATGAGGACTACGATATCGTCGATGACGATGATGACGACGATTATTACGATGATGAGGATGACGATGAGGAAGAGGAAGAATCCCGCTCCCTGTTCATCCCCGTTATGACTGCAGTAACCATTGCCTTTATCGTTGTGGCAGTGTTCTTCATTCTGTGGCTGGTTAAGGGCGTTATCAACGGCGAAGTCACCAAGACCAAGTATGAGATGCCGAATCTTGTCGGTATGAACTACTACGAGGCAAAGGACGAGTATGAATATCTGGATATCCAGATCAATGATACCGAGTACTCTTCCTATGAAAAGGATGTAATCTACGAGCAGGATGTAGCTGTCAACGATGCTGTTATCAGCGGACAGACTGTTTATGTAAATGTCAGCCTCGGCGTCAGCATGATCAAGATCCCTGAGATCAACAACATGCATTATGAATATGCAGCCAAGATCCTGGAGCAGGAAGGCTTCAAGGTAGAAAAGAAGTATATGCTCAGTACTGAGGGTGTTGCGGTTTCCAATGTCATCTACTCCGAGCCTGCACAGGGCGAAGAGGCAGAGTCCGGTTCCACAGTCATCCTGTACATCAGTAAGGGTGAGAACACAGACACCATCGAGATCCGTGATATGGTAGGCTGGACACTGGAAGAGGCAACCCAGCTCTGTACTTACAATGGTCTGAAGATCGAAACTATTGATGAACCGTCCCTGGAAGAAGAGGGCACAGTCATTGCACAGAGCATTGAGCCCGGCGAAGTGGTACTGCCCGGTGATACCATCGTGCTGACCTACAGTAACGGTGAGGATCCCTCCGGTACAGTGCCGTTCACAATGCCCCTGCCTCCGGATGCAGTCGGCAGATTTGTACTCGACTTCATTGACAGCTCCAATGTCAGCATCGCAACCAGCGGTACGATCTTCCCGCAGATCAATCCGTCCGTAACCGTGAATGTGGAGGGCGCAGGCACCGATACAATCACTGTCATCCTGACAAACCTTGGTACGAACCAGCAGGCAACCGTTGGTATTTACAGCTTCGACTTTGCAAATGTAACCTTCAGTCTCGTGAGCGAGGATATCAATGCTGCGTTCATGGCTGTCGGCGGATTCCCTGAGGAAACCACAGAAGCAACCACCGAGCCGCCGACTGAGCCTCCGACACCGGAGCCCACACCTGCACCGACACCGGCACCGACTGAGCCTCCGACACCGGCACCGACCGAGCCTCCGACACCGGAGCCGACTGAGCCTCCGACTCCCGAGCCCACACAGGCACCGGATCCGACGGAGCCTGCTCCCAGCGAGTCGCAGGAAGCTGCATAATGCACGGCGGAATGACGGAAGCCAATCACAGTATTATTATCAAATCTGTCAGGGGACTCTACACCGTAGCGTCCCCTGACGGTGTTTTGACAGAGTGCCCTGCAAGAGGTGTGCTCCGCAAAATGGGACAGGAACCCTATGTGGGCGACTATGTGCGGATGGAGGATGGCGTGATCGCTGAAGTGCTTCCGAGAAAGAATGAGATCATCCGTCCGCCCCTTGCCAACCTTGACCAGCTTTGCTTTGTGGTGTCGATGTGTGCACCGCAGCCGAATCTTCGGCTTTTGGACAAATTCATTGCGGTATCCGCCTACAAGGAGATCGAGCCGCTGCTGCTGCTGACGAAGGTGGATCTGGCGTCCTGCGAGGAGATCCGTGCGCTGTACAGTTCCATCGGAATCCCGATTCTGACAGTGGATTATCAGGATCCTGCAAGTCTGGATGCCGTGTGTGCCGCATTTGCTGGAAAGGTGAGTGCACTTACCGGAAATTCCGGTGCCGGCAAATCCACCCTGCTCAATGCGCTCGACAGTACGCTGGAAATCCCGACAGGAGAGATCAGCCGCAAGCTTGGCAGAGGTCGGCACACCACACGCCACGCCCAGCTATATCCGCTGCAGAGCGGCGGTTATATAGCGGATACGCCCGGCTTTTCCACGTTTGATACGCAGCGATATGCTGTCATCCGCAAGGAAGATCTGGCGGACTGTTTTGTGGAATTTGCTCCTTATCAAGGGGACTGCCGTTTCCATGACTGTGCGCATATCTGCGAAAAGGGATGCGCTGTGCTGGAGGCGGTTGAAACAGGAAAAATTCCGAAAAGCCGCCATGAAAGCTATTGCGATATGTACGAAGAAGCAAAACAGATCAAGGAGTGGGAGCTGTGAGGACGTGTGTCATTATCGCAGGCGGTGACCTGCACGAGAAACCGGTGATTCCCGATGATGCACTTGTCATCTGTGCGGATTGCGGCTATCGCCATGCGCAGCGCTTCGGGATCGTGCCCGATGTGCTGATGGGGGATTTTGACTCTCTGCTGCAGGAATTGCCCGATCACTGCGAGGTTCTGCGTCATCCCGTGGAAAAAGATGAGACCGACACCATGCTTGCCGTATACTGCGGCAGGGACAGAGGGTGCACGCAGTTCCATATCTACGGTGCATTCGGCGGCGAACGGATTGACCATTCGATTGCGAATCTCCAGATGCTGCATCATATGGCGGTCGGCGGTCTGGAGGGGATCCTCTATGACGGCAGAACCACGGTTTGCGTACAGCTTGCCGGAACAAGAAGCTATCAGAGAACAAACGGCTATCTCTCACTCTTTTCCCTGACGGATGCGTGCACGGGGCTGTATGTAAGCGGCGTGAAATATCCCCTTGAAAATGCTGAACTTTCCAATACATTTCCGCTCGGTGTGAGTAATGAGATCCTAGCCCCCGAGGCTGAGATCACGCTTGGAAGCGGTGCGCTTCTGGTGGTGCAGACAGCGCATGCACCGAATCCGTGATCCGGAATATACTGTAATATACCATCATTACAGGAGGGATTGCTGATGAAAGTTGTCGTTGTGAAAAGTCCGAAGATGCTGGCAGGTATCCTGCGTCTGATCTTTGGCATGAAACGGGAAGATTGCGAATAACCCTCCGGGCGGTGTGCGTGGCATGCCGCCCTTTCTTTCTGCATATATTGAGGCAGAAAGGAGTGCGTACCATGGAAGAAACCATCATTGAGATCCCGGAGGCTGCACCGGAAGAGGGCTGGCAGCCGCCGACGCTTACCCATCAGAACGCTGCAAAGCCGCATGCTTCCCAGACCTGTGCGGATGTATTTTTTATCCAGTATATTGTCAGCGTTCTGCTTCTGACGGCTGTTTTGGTGATCCGCTATTATGATGCAGCGCTTTGTGAGCGGATGCTTGCAGATGTCGGTCAGCAGACCCATGCCCCGACAGAAGCCTGTATTACAGCGCTGTTTGACCTTCTGCGCAGCAGTTGGAGCTGAGGATCGGGAAATGCCGCATCCGGATGGATTTCGGCTTTCCGGCAGTACTGGCGCTTCTGTGTCTGACAGGGGACGGGGGATTTCTCCTGCAGACGCTTGCGGTGTGCATGATACATGAAATCGGTCACGGTATCGCAATGATCCTGACGCGGGCAGGCATCCGGGAAATCCGGTTTTATGCGGCAGGTATACAGATGTGGACACATGCGGCAGCACTCCCAAAACGGAAGGAGCTGCTGATCCTTGTCAGCGGTCCGTGCATGAACTTCGGAGCTGCGCTGCTGCTGCATTTTCTGCAGTGCGAAGGGGATGCGGCGGCGCTGCATCTGTGCATGGGGATATTCAATCTGCTGCCCTATGCCGTACTTGACGGCGGCAGTGCACTGCGGTATCTGCTGGCGGAACATCCGCAGCTTCTGCGTCTGCAGACGGTTTTGTGCGTGCTGCTTTCTGCGGCGGCAGTCGTACTGCTGGCGGTGTATCGGGTGAAAAATCCATTTCTTCCGCTGATGGCAGTGTATCTTGCAGGCGCACAGCTCCGAGTTGACAAGCAGGGGGGAATGTGGTAAAATAGAAGGAGTAAAGTGAAAGGATGGGAGTCATGGGAACCGGAGCATATTTGTTGCTGCTCGGCGGTATTTTTTTATTCGCTGTCCTGCTGCTGCAGGGATTGACTTACAAAAAGGCAAAGCACTGCGGTATTGTGAAATGCTGTTTTGCGCTGAACCTGCTGCAGATCTCGATGTGGCTGCTGCTGAGTATCGCAGTCGGAGCCGGATTCTATTATCTGACTGTTCGGGCAATGGCGCAGCGTGATCTGCCCATGAATACCGGCGTAACCATGGCGGCGATCCTTGGCGGCGTGCTGCTCTGTTTCGGAGCGGCGATGCTTACGGGTTTCGGCTTTCTCACGAAGGCGGGCTGGTTCGGGTTCGGCATGGGCAGTCCCGTGAAGGTCTGGGCGGAGGAAACGAACGGACAAATTGTATTTTATCGGATGGAACGGCTTGCCGGCGGCGGGGAAGTACCTAAAAAGCATATGAGCTTTGAACGTTCAAGGGAGAACCGTGAAAGGTTTGCATCCTATTTGTAAGTGAAAGGACGTGTATCATGAAAATCTGGCATATTTTCTTCTTTTTTAGTATTGTTGTTGTTGTTATGACCGCAGTACCTGCTGTACGAACCTATGTACTTGCAAAGCAAAGCGGCATCCTTGCAGTGAAGCCCGCTCATGCACCGGGATGGCTGCCAAGGCAGCTCGTTTCCCTGTTTGCGGGGAGTGCGGTGTTTCTGGGCATCGGACTTCAGATGATGGAGAACAATTTGTTCGCCATTGACAGCATGGAGACGTTTCAGAAAATACTGACGGAAAACCGAATGTTTCTTGGTGCAGCATTTTGTGCAGTGCTTGCCTGCCATCTCTCCGGTGCAGCAAAGCGGTTTGGCTTTCTGACCGCTGATGGCTGGTACCGTTTTACTGCGGACAAGCCTGTGAAGCTGACAGCGCAGGAACGTGAGGGGAAGATCCTGTTCCATCCCGTGGCGGACGGTCGGACGGAAACCGATCTGAAACCCCTGTTGGTTTTCGAAGGAACAGAGCAAAACCGTGAAACATTTGCAGTGTATCTGCAAAATCAAAATACATAGAAAAGAGGCATTAGGATGCTGAGAAAAAAAGTAGAATCCGTTGTCATGCAGGCGCAGAAGCCCGCACGCTATATGGGCGGAGAGGTCGGAAGTGTTGTCAAGGACAAGGAAACGGTGGATGTGCGCTTTGCGTTCTGCTTCCCCGATATTTATGATGTGGGTATGTCCCACCTTGGTATGAAAATTCTGTACTCCCTCATCAATGAACGTGAGAATTACTGGTGTGAGCGTGTGTTTGCCCCGTGGACGGACTTCGAGGAAGTCATGCGCCGTGAGCAGATTCCGCTTTATGGACTCGAAAGCTTTGACCCGATCAAGGATTTCGATTTCATCGGCTTCACGCTGCAATATGAAATGTCCTATACGAATATCCTCAATATGCTCGATCTGGCCGGCGTGCCGCTCTTTGCCCGTGACAGGGGAGAGACACTTGCACCCATCGTCTGCGCAGGCGGCCCCTGTGCCTGCAACCCCGAGCCGCTGGCAGATTTCTTCGACCTGTTCATTCTGGGAGAGGGCGAGGAAGTGAACCTCGAGCTGATGGATCTCTACAAGAAGATGAAGGATGAGGGTGCATCCAGAAGCGAATTCCTGAAAGCAGCCGCACAGATCGAGGGCATCTATGTTCCCTCCCTTTACGTGTTCGCCTACAACGAGGACGGCACTATCGCATCCGTCACCCCTCGTGACGGTGCGCCTGAGGTTGTCCGCAAGCGTGTCATGACCGATATGGACAAGTCCTACTATCCGTCCGATACCGTTGTGCCTTTTACAGAAATCGTCCATGAGCGGGTATCCGTCGAGGTGCTGCGCGGCTGCATCCGTGGCTGCCGTTTCTGTCAGGCAGGTTTCCTGTACCGCCCGTTCCGTGAGAAGTCCACAGAGACCATCTGCAAGCAGGCGAAGGCACTGTGCGAGAATTCCGGCTATGACGAAATGTCCCTCTCCTCGCTCAGTACCAGCGACCATTCCGATATTGTCAATATGCTCGATGAGCTTCTGAAATTTACCGACGAGCGCCGCATCAACATGTCCCTGCCGTCCCTGCGTATCGATAACTTTACCGAGGATGTGCTGGATCGAGTGACGACCGTCCGCAAGAGCGGTCTGACCTTTGCACCCGAAGCCGGCACCCAGCGTTTGCGTGATGTCATCAACAAAAACGTCACTGAGGACGAGGTGATGCGTACCTGTGCGATCGCATTTGCCGGTGGCTACACTACCGTGAAGCTCTACTTCATGCTCGGTCTGCCGACGGAAACCGATGAGGATATCATCGGTATCGCAGATCTTGCGCAGAAGGTTGTGAATCTGTTCTACGATACGCCCAACCGTGCCAAGGGCAAGGTACAGGTTTCTATCAGTACTGCGACCTTTGTTCCGAAGCCCTTTACACCGTTCGAGTTTGAGCCGCAGGTAGAGGCGGAGGAGATCCTGCGCCGTCAGGCAGTGCTGCGTGGTGCGATCACCTCCAAAAAGATCCGTGCCAGCATGCATGTTTCCGAGGTCAGCCGCATGGAGGCAGTTCTTGCCAGAGGCGACCGCCGCCTGTGCGATGTGATCTATACTGCATGGAAGAACGGCTGTAAGCTCGACAGCTGGGATGAGTATTTCGATGGCGGCAAGTGGCTTTCGGCATTTGAGACATGCGGTCTGACGCCGCAGTTCTATGCGAACCGCACACGCAGCTATGACGAGATCATGCCGTGGGATCATCTGGATTATATGGTATCCAAGCAATTCCTCATCCGTGAGAACCAGAAGGCACACGAGGCGCAGACTACGCCCTCCTGCCGTGAAAAATGCGCCGGATGCGGTGCGAATGTCTGCCTGGGAGGTGCTTGTTTCTAATGGATAACCGAATTACATACAGAGCGGAATTTGAAAAGACGGGAAGTGCAAAATACATTTCCCACCTCGACCTGAACCGCTGCATGCAGCGTGCCATCCGCCGCAGCGGACTTCCGGCATGGTACACCGAGGGATTCCATCCCCATATGTACCTGATGTTTGCGCTGGCACTTTCGCTCGGTGCCGAGAGCCTGTGCGAAACAATGGATTTCCGACTTACGCAGGAGATCCCCGTGGAGGAGGTCAAGGAACGGCTCAATGCAGCGATGCCCGCCGGGCTCAGAGTGCACGATGTCCGCATCCCGAAGCATACGGCTGCCGAGATCGGCAGCGCCCTTTATCGAGTGGAGCTGCAGACGGCGGATGCGCAGGCGCTTGCTGGACAGTGGGAAGCATTTCTGGCACAGCCGGAGCTGCTGGTGGAGAAGAAAACCAAGCGGGGCATGAAGCAGATCGACATTAAGCCCCAGATCAGCGTGGAATCTCTCCGGAAAACCGAGGGGATCCTCAGCATTGACCTTCGTCTTCCCGCCGGAAACGAGGCAAATCTCAATGTAAGTGTTGTAACGGGTGCATTCCAAAACTACGCAGAACAGCCGTTTTTGATTAATTCGGCTGTCCGCCTGAAAATTTTTTGCTTAAATGGGGAAGAATTTTCATAAAAACACTTGCTTTTTTCTAGGAAATGTGGTATGATAATAAAGCATTTGAAATTCCGTTCGGGTGAATTATGCCCGGATGAGGGTTAATGCCGAAAGACATTAAATCGATTCGTCCGCTGACGGAAAGCACGCCATGATCATGAGAGCGGCTGTGCAGAGGGTCTATTTTGCTGAGTGGATCCGCTGCAACGTGAATGAAGAATCGGAAATTTAGGAGGAAAAGAACAATGGATGCACTGAAGATGATCAGCGAAAGCAGCATGAAGAAGGACGTACCCGCAGTTGAAATTGGTGATACTGTAAAGGTACACGTTCGTATCAAGGAAGGCGATAAGAGCCGTATCCAGATCTTCGAGGGTACAGTAATTGCAAAGAAGCATGGCGGTATCAACGAGACATTTTCTGTAAGACGTGTAGCACACGGCTGCGGTATCGAGCGTGTATTCCCTCTGCATTCTCCGTCTGTTGATAAGGTTGAGCTTATCAGACACGGTAAGGTTCGCAGAGCGAAGCTGTACTACCTGCGCGACAGAGTTGGTAAGGCAGCAAAGGTTAAGGAACTGCTGGGCTAATCCGGCATGCGGCGGTACAAAAGCAGCATATGCTGTTTTTGTACTGTGTGCTGCAAGGGGGACGGTAGTCCCTTTTTTGCTATCTGTATAGCTATGTTCCTGGGATGCACGGGCATTCCTTTATTATCATAAGCAGACGCTTTGGCGGCGGAAAGGCGGATGAAATGGAAGATCTCGAAACGATGGAGAATGAAAAAGTGCAGGAAACAGTGAAACCCGGCGAGAGCAAAGTCGGCTCGTTTCTGCATGAAGTACTCGATATACTGGAAACCATGCTGATTTCCGTATTCGTCGTACTGCTGCTCTTTACTTACCTGATCCGTCCGGTGACAGTGGACGGCAGATCCATGAATCCGACGCTGCTTGACGGCGATAAGCTGGTCATGTACCGGCTGATGTATGAACCGCAGCAGGGCGATATTGTGGTGGTTGCCAACTATGAAGGGCATGTGTTCGATGGAAACGGAAATGTCGTGGAAAGCGGATTCTCCCTGAACGAAAATATCATCAAGCGTGTGATCGCAGTCGGCGGCCAGACCGTTACGGTTGATGAGGTCGAGGGCAATGTCTATGTTAACGGCGTGGCACTCCACGAGGATTATATCAATGAACGCACACTGACAAATGACGGTGCTTTCATTTATCCGATCGAGATTCCTGAAGGGTATGTGTTCGTGATGGGCGATAACCGCAACCATTCTACGGACAGCCGCAGCAGTGCGGTGGGACTCATCCCTGTGGAATCCGTGCTGGGCAAGGCGTTCTTCCGTTATTATCCGGAAATCGGCTTTGTTGACTAAGGAAGAAAAACAATGCGCGAATATGTGCGGTTTTCAAAAAACAAGACGATCCACAGGATCGTAACTGAACTGCTGGATATGGCAGAGATCGTCTTCCTGACCATGTTTGTGCTGATGCTCCTGTTTGCCTATGTGGTAAATATTGCCACCGTGCAGGGTTCCTCCATGGTGCCCACACTGGAGCATGATGACAAGCTGCTTGTGAATGCGCTGTATTATCAGCCGCAGTGCGGTGACATTGTCATTATTGATGCACAGGAGGCAACACTGCTGCAGGAAGACGGAACGCTGTATACAGCGGATGGATTGAACAAAACGATTGTAAAGCGTGTGATTGCTGTTGGCGGTCAGACGCTTGACATTGATTTTGAGACCGGAAGCGTTTATGTCAATGATGAACCGCTTGCAGAGGACTACTGCAATGCGCTGACGACGGTTCCGGGCGAATACGGTGCGTTTTCCTATCCGATCGAGATCCCCGAAGGGTATCTGTTCGTCATGGGCGATAACCGTGATGTGTCCAAGGACAGCCGTTATCCCGATGTGGGGCTGATCCGTGAGGCAGATGTGGTGGGAGAAGTACTCCTGCGTCTGCATCCGCTGGAGACATTCGGACCGGTGTAACAGGCATCGTATCAGAAAAGGAGTAAGAAATGCCGGAAATTCAGATCGGTAATATTCAATGGTTCCCCGGTCATATGACCAAAACCCGACGCATGATCGCTGCCAATCTCTCCCTTGTGGATGGTGTGGTTGCGATCCTGGATGCCAGAATCCCCCAGAGCAGCTGCAATCCGGAGCTGACCAAGCTCATGAACAGCAAGCCCTACATGGTGCTGCTCAATAAGAGCGATATGGCGGATCCCGATGCGACGGCAAAGTGGATCCAGTGGTATAAAAAACAGGGAATTCCTGCGCTTGCGATGGATTGCCTCAGCGGCAAGGGCGCAAAGCAGTTCCTGCCCGTGGTGCGTGAGCAGATGCTCCGTGAGCTTCTTGCAAAGCGTCAGAAGGCAGGTATGGTCGGCAGACCCATCCGTCTGATGATCGTGGGTATTCCGAATGTGGGAAAATCCTCCTTCATTAACCGTATGGCAAAGTCCAAGCGTGCCAAGGTGGAGGACAGACCCGGTGTAACCAGAACCAAACAGTGGGTCAAGGTGGACGAGCAGGTCGAATTCCTCGATATGCCCGGTGTACTCTGGCCGAAGCTCGATGATCAGGACGCAGCGTGCCGTCTGGCATTCACCGGTGCGATCCGTGATCAGGTGCTTGATATTGAAGCGCTTGCCATGCTCCTGCTGGAGTATCTGCACCGCAATTATCCGCAGGTGCTCATGGAGCGTTACAAGGTGGAGATGGAGGAGACCGACGGTCTTGCACTGCTCGAAATGGTCGGCAGAAAGCGTGGAATGCTGCTTTCCGGCGGCGTGGTGAATACGGAACGTGCTGCCATTATGGTGCTCGATGAATTCCGTGCCGCAAAGCTTGGCAGAATTTCGCTGGAACTTCCGCCGCAGGAGGACTGAGATGCGTCAGGATACCATACTGCGCCGTCAGGCGATGCTCGATTATGATACCAATGTCCGCCTTGCACACGGCGTATTCTGCGGCGTGGATGAAGCCGGTCGTGGTCCCCTTGCCGGGGATGTCTTTGCAGCTGCCGTCATTCTGACGGATGACTGCGGAATCACGGGACTTGATGACAGCAAGAAGCTGTCCGAGAAACGCCGTGAGGAATTGTTTCAAGAAATCAAGGAAAAGGCAGCAGCGTGGTGCATTGCCACGGCATCGGTTGCCGAAATTGAAGAGATCAACATCCTGAATGCTGCGATGCTTGCAATGAAGCGTGCGGTGGAGGGGCTGCAGCAGAAGCCGGTCTATGCGCTGGTGGACGGCAACCGTTTTCCGAAGCTTTCCGTTGCAGGAGAGACCGTGGTAAAGGGGGATGCGACATCTGCCTCCATTGCGGCAGCGTCAATTCTGGCGAAGGTTGCCAGAGATCATTACATGATGGAGCAGGCTGCGCTTTATCCGCAGTATGCCTTTGAAAAACATAAGGGCTACGGTACGGCAGAGCATCGTGCGATGCTTCTGCAGCACGGTCCCTGCCCGATTCACAGACCGTCGTTTCTGACAAAGATCTTATGACGCCGACAGAGCTTGGAAAATTAGGCGAAACTGCCGTATGCTATTATCTTGAAGCGCTTGGCTACGAGATTCTGGCTCGTAATTTCTGGATCCGTGGCGGCGAGATCGACATTATTGCGGCAAAAGACAGCGACCTTTGCTTTGTCGAGGTCAAAACCCGCAGGCTCGATGGCGTGGAAAGCGGTATGGAGGCGGTCACGAGCCGCAAGAAAAGGCTCATGGTGCGGGCAGCATATGCCTACTTTGAACGATCTGATCTGCAGGAAGAGGATTGGTACATCCGTTATGATATAGCGGAGGTGACCACCTGGCAGGAGCGGATCATTGATATTGATTATCTTGAAAATGCGTTCGATGAGACGAATTTTCATGACAATAGCCAAATTTAAAAACAGGATTCCGCCAAAGCGGAACCCAAATCTTCCAAAAAAGGAAAGGGTGGTAGTATGTACTACAAAAGTACAAGAGACAGCAAGCTGCAGGTGAACAGCGCAACTGCAATCGCACAGGGTATTTCTACGGATGGAGGTCTGTTTGTTCCCTCTGAAATTCCGCAGATCACCATGGACGAGCTGAAGGCGCTGGCTGATATGAGCTATGCAGAGCGTGCCAATGTTGTGTTCGGCAAGTTCCTGACCGATTTCACTGCAGAGGAGATTGCTTACTGTACTTCCAATGCCTACAATACAAAGAGCTTTGATACAGAGAATATTGCTGAGATCACTGAAGCTTACGGCGATGCACATATTCTCGAGCTGTGGCACGGTCCGACCTGTGCATTCAAGGATATGGCGCTGCAGATCCTGCCGTACCTCCTGACCACTTCTCTGAAGAAGAACGGTGAGGACAAGAAGGTTGTCATTCTCGTAGCGACCTCCGGTGATACCGGTAAGGCAGCGCTCGAGGGCTTTAAGGATGTGCCCGGCACAGAGATCATGGTATTCTATCCGCAGGACGGTGTGAGCACCATGCAGAAGCGCCAGATGCAGACCCAGGAGGGCGCAAACGTTGCAGTATGCGCTCTGGAAGGCAATTTCGATGACTGCCAGAACGGCGTGAAGAAGATCTTCACAGACAACGCTGTGAAGGAGAAGCTCGCAAACGGCGGCAAGATGTTCTCCAGCGCAAACTCCATCAACTGGGGCAGACTTGCACCCCAGATCGTATACTATGTATCCTCTTATGCAGAAATGGCAAAGAAGGGCTACATCCAGTTCGGTGACACCCTGAATGTGGTTGTTCCGACCGGCAACTTCGGCAATATCCTTGCTGCATACTATGCAAAGCTCATGGGTGTGCCGCTGGGCAAGCTGATCTGTGCTTCCAACATCAACAAGGTTCTGACCGACTTCATTGATACCGGTGTTTACAACAGAAACCGTGACTTCTATGCAACCTGCTCTCCGTCCATGGATATCCTCATCTCCAGCAACCTCGAGCGTCTGCTCTATCTGCTGACCGATGGCGATGATGCACAGATCCGTGAGTGGTTCGGCGCACTGTCCGCACAGGGTACTTATGAAGTTTCCGAGGATGTGAAGAAGAAGCTGCAGGCTGATTTCATCGGCGGCTTCTGTGATGATGCAGAAACCAAGAAGACCATCCATGATTTCAAGGAGCAGTATGGCTATACCTGCGATACACACACTGCAGTTGCTGTCAAGGTTTACATGGATTATATTGCAAAGACAGGCGATACCACAAAGACCCTGATCGCATCCACCGCAAGCCCCTACAAGTTCAGCGCAAGTGTACTCGAGGCAATCGAGGGCGCACAGACCACTGAGGATGAGTATGAGATGGTTTCCCGTCTGGCAGAGGTTTCCGGTCTTGCAATCCCGCAGTCTCTGGCAGAACTCAAGGGCAAGGAAGTCCGCTTTACCGGCGTCATCAACAAGGACGACATGGAAAGCTATGTACTCAGCCAGCTTGGCATTGAATAAGGCGGCATGAGTTTATTTGTACTTGGTGATCCCCATCTGTCGTTCGGTGTCCCGAACAAGCCCATGGACATTTTCAACGGCTGGGAGAATTACCAGGCGCTTCTGGAAGAGAACTGGCGAAGCAGAATCCGGGAGGAGGACACCATCGTCCTTGCCGGGGATATCTCCTGGGGAATGACGCTTGAGGAAGCAAAGGCGGACTTTGCGTTCCTGCAGCAGCTTCCCGGACAAAAGATCATTCTGAAAGGCAATCACGACTACTGGTGGAATTCCATGAAGAAGATGACAGGGTTTTTCGAAGCGAACGGCTTCGACAGCCTGCACATCCTGCACAACAACTGCTTTGCCTATGAGCAGTACGGAATCTGCGGAACGAGAGGCTGGGTCAATATGCCCGGCGAATCGGCGGATGCCAAGGTGCTCGCGAGAGAGCAGCAGCGGCTTCGGGTGTCGCTCGAAGCGGCAGTACAGCAGAAGCTCACACCGATCGTGTTCCTGCATTACCCGCCGATCTTCTGGTCGAACCGCAATGAACCGATGCTTGCGCTGCTCCATGAATTCGGTGTGGAGGACTGCTATTACGGTCATCTGCATGGCAAATCCCACAACCGGGCGATCCGGGGCAGGGAGGACGGCGTGAATTACCACTTGATTTCTGGCGATTATTTACAATTTATTCCTGAAAAGATCCTGTGATTTGTTGAAATTGTAGAAGTGCGGAAAGAAATCAAAAAATCTGTAGAAAAAATTCTGCAGATGTGCTATAATGAATTGTATGTGCAAGTGTATGCGCAGAATTTCGATAAAAAGGCATGCACATAAATTAAATAGAGTGAAGTATATTGGAGGACTTGAAAATGAGTTTGAAATCAACCACAAGAACAGATGTCAATACCGTTGAGCTGGTATTTGAAGTAACTGCTGAGGACTTTGAGGCTGCTGTTGAAAAGGCATACCAGAGAGCAAAGAAGAACATCTCTCTGCCCGGTTTCAGAAAGGGTAAGGTTTCCCGTAAGATGGCTGAGGCTCGTATGGGTGAGGGCGTATTCTATGATGATGCACTCAATGCACTCATCAACACAGAGCTGACTCCCGCACTGATGGAGGCTGACTTTACACTGGTTGACCGTCCGCAGGTTGAGGTTGAGACTGTCAGCAAGGAAGAGGGCGTTGTATTCAAGGCACTGTGCATCACAAAGCCCGAGATCGAGATTTCTGACTATAAGGGTATTAAGGCAGCAAAAACTGTCAAGACTATCACTGATGCTGATGTAGATGCACAGGTTGATGTGATCCGTCAGAGAAACGCTAGACTTGTTTCTGTAGATGACAGAGCAGCACAGATGGGTGACGAAGTAAACATCGACTTCGAAGGCTTCTTCGGTGAGGAAGCATTCGAGGGCGGCAAGGGCGAGGGCTTCCCGCTCCGTCTCGGCAGCGGTCAGTTCATCCCCGGCTTCGAGGATCAGATCGTTGGCAAGAACATCGGTGATGAGTTTGATGTCACTGTGACATTCCCTGAGAACTATCAGATGGAAGACTATGCAGGTAAGGAAGCTGTATTCAAGTGCAAGCTCAATGGCATCACTGTAGAAGAGCTCCCCGAGGCTGATGATGCTTTCATTCAGGATTCCACAGAATTCGATACACTGGAAGCATTCAAGGCTGACGCTAAGGAAAAGCTGGAGGCTTCTGCTGCTCGTGAAGCTGAGGGCGCATTCGACAATGCTGTTATGGAAGCACTGATCGCTAAGGTTGACGCTCCGATCCCGAACTGCATGTTCGAGCAGCGCATTGACAGCCTCGTTGCAAACTTCGAGAGCATGCTCAAGCAGCAGGGTATGGGTCTGGATCTGTACCTGCAGTACACCGGTATGGCTATGGAGGACTTCCGTGAGTCCAACCGTGACCGTGCAGTAAACGAAGTAAAGCTTCGTTTGGCACTGGAGAAGATCGCAGAGCTTGAGAACATCGAGATTTCTGAGGAAGAGATCGACAAGAGCCTGGAAGAGCTGGCAGCTGCAAACAACATGACTGTTGCTGATGTAAAGCGCCGCATCCCCATGGCTGACTATGTAATGGATATGCGTGTCACCAAGGCTATTGAGCTGGTGAAGGAGAATGCAGTTGCTGAGGAAGCTGCTGCTGAATAAGTCATATATGAACTGCGTGAGCGAACTTTGTTCGCTCATGCTTTCTCTTCACAGATATGTAAAATCCTGTGGGTTTTGCACGATATGAAGGGGAGTATCCGGTAATTTGCCGTTTTGTTTTACGCAAATCATAAACTGCCGTGTCTTGCGGCGGTTTCTGCAATACCATACGAGAAAGGATGAGGATTATGAGTTTTGTTCCTTATGTTGTAGAGCCGACAAGCCGTGGAGAGCGTTCCTATGATATTTTCTCTCGTCTGCTCAATGACAGAATCATCATGCTCTGCGATCAGGTGAACGATGCCACCGCAAGCCTTGTTGTTTCGCAGCTCCTGTACCTGGAGAGCCAGGATGTAGAGAAGGATATTTCTCTGTACATCAACAGCCCCGGCGGTTCCATTACAGCTGGCATGGCGATCTATGACACCATGCAGTATATCAAGTGCGATGTTTCCACCATCTGCATTGGTATGGCGGCTTCCATGGGTGCGTTCCTGCTGACAGCCGGTGCACCGGGCAAGCGTTTCGCACTGCCCAACAGCGAGATCATGATTCACCAGCCGCTGATTTCCGGCGGTCTGTCCGGTCAGTGCACGGATATTAAGATTCATTCCGATCACCTTTTGAGAACCCGTGAAAAGATGAATCGTCTCATGGCTGAGCATACCGGTCAGCCCCTGGAGGTCATTGAGCGTGATACTGAACGTGATAACTATATGACCGCTGAAGAAGCACAGGCATATGGATTGATTGACAAGGTCATTGCAAAGAGGTAAGTAACGATGTCGGATCCGATTTTTAAAATCTGTAATTTCTGCGGAAAAGGCGAAGACAAGGTCATGAGCATGTTTTCGGCAGGAAATACCAATATCTGTGACGAGTGCGTGTGCACCTGTTATGAAATGATCTTCGGTTCCTCCAGCCGACACAAGGCGAAGAAGCCGAAGGAGGACAAGAAGAAGGGACAGTTCAAGCTCCTCAAGCCTGCAGAGATCAAGTCCGTTCTGGACCAGTATGTCATCGGACAGGATCAGGCGAAAATCTCGCTCTCCGTTTCTGTATACAACCATTACAAACGTATCATGAGCCAGGATGACGGCGAAGATGTCGAGCTCCAGAAAAGCAATGTGCTGCTGCTCGGACCTACGGGTGTCGGCAAGACCTTCCTTGCGCAGACACTTGCCAAGATCCTGGACGTGCCGTTTGCGATTGCGGATGCTACCACCATCACCGAGGCAGGTTACGTCGGTGATGACGTTGAGAATGTTCTGCTGCGTCTGATCCAGGCAGCGGATTTCGATGTAGAAGCTGCGGAACGTGGTATCATTTACATTGATGAGATCGACAAGATCGCCAGAAAGTCTGAGAACACCTCCCTGACCCGAGATGTCAGCGGTGAGGGCGTACAGCAGTCCCTGCTGAAGATCATCGAGGGTACAGTTTCCAATGTACCGCCCCAGGGCGGCAGAAAGCACCCGAATCAGGAATTCATTCACATCAACACGAAGAATATCCTGTTTATCTGCGGCGGTGCGTTTGACGGACTGGAAAAATGCATTGAAAAGCGAATCAAGCCTTCGGGTCTTGGTTTTGGTGCGGATGTGCAGTCCAAGAAGCAGCGTATGGACAACATTTTTGCAAAGGCAATTCCGCAGGATCTCGTGAAATTCGGTATGGTACCGGAGCTTGTCGGCAGACTGCCGATCATCACAGCACTCGACCAGCTCGATGAAGCTGCGCTTGTACAGATCCTGACAGAGCCGAAGAATGCGCTTGTCAAGCAGTATGTGAAGCTTTTCGGTTATGATGATGTTGCACTCGAAGTAGAAGAGGCAGCACTGATTGAGATTGCGAAGAAAGCCATTGCTCAGAAAACCGGCGCAAGAGGACTGCGTGCGATTATGGAAGGCATCCTGATGGAGTCCATGTTCAATCTGCCGTCCTATGGCAATATCGCAAAGGTGACCATCACCAAGGAATGCGTCACAGAAGGCACTGCTCCCATGCTTACGGACAGACGTGGCAAGATTGTCAAGCAGTGGTAAACTTTGATGAACTCAGAAATCCGCACAACTGTGCGGATTTTTTATCCCTGTTTTTCGGAAACGTGTAGACCGCAAATTACCGCTTGCATTATGTCGGAAAATATAGTATAATAGAGTAGACAGAAGAATATGAAGAACTGCTGAAGAGAAAAGTGAGGGTGAACAATGCAGGAAAAGAAGAAAATCAATGAAATACTGCCGACCGTCCCCATGCGTGGTACGGTGGCATTTCCGCATATGGTCATGCATTTCGATATTGCAAGAGAGATTTCCAAAAAGGCGGTGGAGGAAGCTCTCCATGGAGACAGACGCCTGTTTTTAACTGCACAGCGTGACGTATTTGTGGAGGATCCGACTGAACAGGATCTTCATGAAATCGGTGTGGTTGCCGAGATCCGTCAGACGCTGAAAACTTCCGACGATACCATCCGCATTCTTGTGGAAGGAAAATACCGTGCAAAGCTCAAGTCCGTCACACGCCGCAGCGGCATGCTGATGACTGAGGTCCGCAAAATTCCGCTCAATACCCGTGAGATCGTCGATGAAGTTGAAATGACAGCGCTGGTGCGTGCGCTCAAGGATATGTTCGAACGCTACAGCCGCCTCTTCCCCCGTATGCCGAAGGAAGTCATGATCTCGGTAATGTGTCAGGATGACCCGATGCGTCTTTACGAGGCAATTGCGTTCAATACCATGTTTGATTATAAGGATAAGCAGATGCTGCTTGAGGAAAGCCGACTCTTTGAGCGCCTCCAGCTCCTGTACGAGATCCTTCTGAAGGAAACACAGGTCATGGAGATCGAAAAGGAGATCCAGGAACGGACGCAGGAAAGTATCGACCAGGGACAGCGTGAGTATTTCCTTCGGGAACAGCTGCGTGTGATCTCCGGTCAGCTCAAGGATGAGACCGGCGAGGGCGAAGACGATGCGGACAGCTATGCAGAGCGCATCTGTGCACTTGGTCTGCCGCAGGAGAGCGAGGAAAAGCTTCTGAAGGAAGCGAGCCGTCTGCAGCACCTGCCGATGGCGTCGCAGGAAGCATTTGTCATCACCAATTATCTGGACACTTGCCTGGAGCTTCCCTGGAACGAGCTGTCTGAGGAACGCACCGAGCTTGCTGCTGCAAGAGCGCAGCTGGATGCGGATCATTATGGCTTGCAGAAGGTCAAGGAGCGTATTCTTGAGAGCCTTGCGGTCCGTGTGCTCAACCCCGAACTGAAGGGACAGATCCTCTGTCTCGTGGGTCCGCCCGGTATCGGTAAATCCTCCATCGGTCGTTCCATTGCGGAGGCAGTATCCCGTAAATTTGTCCGTGTCTCCCTCGGCGGCGTCCGTGATGAGGCAGACATCCGTGGTCACCGCAAGACCTATGTGGGCGCAATGCCCGGTAGAATCATCGCAGCGCTGCAGCAGGCAGGCACACGCAATCCGATGATCCTGCTTGATGAAATTGACAAGATGAGCAATGATTTCAAGGGTGATCCCTCCGCCGCACTGCTTGAAGTGCTTGATGCGGAGCAGAACCACGCATTCCGTGATCACTACATAGAGATCCCGTTCGATCTGAGTCAGGCAATGTTTGTGGCGACTGCCAACACACTCGATACCATTCCTGCACCGCTACGTGACAGAATGGAGATCATTGAGCTGACAAGCTATACCCGTGAGGAAAAATTCCAGATCGCAAAGCAGCATCTGGTGCGCAAGCAGCTGGAAGCCCATGGACTCAAGCCCGTGCAGTGCCGCATGGAGGACGCTGTGCTCTATGAGATGGTCGATTCCTATACCCGTGAAGCAGGTGTTCGTCATCTGGAACGCACGATCGGAACCGTGTGCCGCAAAGCTGCGATGGCGATCGCATCAGGTGAGCGCAAGCGCATCTCTGTGAAAAAGAAGGATCTGAAGGATTATCTCGGTATTCCGAAATATCTGCCCGATCCCAAGAGCAAACAGAATACGATCGGTCTTGTCAATGGACTTGCCTGGACCTCTGTCGGTGGTGTGCTGATGCCGCTGGAAGCACTTGTGCTGGAGGGAAAGGGCACCATTGAGATCACGGGTTCTCTCGGCAAGGTCATGCAGGAGAGTGCAAAGCTTGCAGTGAGCTACGCCAGAAGCATGGCAAAGGAATACGGTATTCCGTCCGATTTCTATCAGAATCGGGACATCCATATCCATGCCCCCGAGGGCGCTGTTCCGAAGGACGGTCCCTCCGCAGGCGTGACCATGACGACAGCGCTGATCTCTGCCTTGTCCGGAATTCCGGTCAGAGCGGATGTTGCCATGACGGGTGAGATTACACTCCATGGCAAGGTAATGCCCATCGGCGGTCTTCGTGAAAAGTCCATGGCGGCATTCAAGGCAGGCATCCATACCGTGCTGATCCCCGAGGGGAATCAGGCGGATCTGGAGGAAGTGGATGATGTGGTCAAGGAGGCTGTAACCTTTGTTCCGGTCAGCCATCTCTCCGAAGTGCTAGAGATTGCACTCGAAAAACAGGAAAAATCCAAGAAGTCCGCTGCAGGCAGCAGCCGGGATAAAGGAAAGGCACGGGATGCGATCCGTGCATAACAGGAGGAAACTATGAAATTCAATGATGCGTCGTTCAGCATGGCGTGCGGTAAGGTATCGCAGCTGCCGAAGCCCGAACGAATGGAATTTGCGTTTCTCGGACGTTCCAATGTCGGCAAATCAACGCTGATCAATAAAATTGTCGGCAGAAAATCACTTGCCAGAGTCAGTGCAGTCCCCGGAAAAACAGCGACCATCAATTTCTATTCCGTGGATCATGTGTACTTTGTGGATCTGCCGGGCTATGGCTATGCCAAAACTTCACGTGCGGAACAGGAACGTCTCAAGAAGCTGATCTTCGGCTATCTGGAGGCGGACCGTGATCTGCGGCTTGCCATTCAGCTTGTGGATATGCGCCATGCACCGTCTGCGGATGATGTGACCATGATGAATGCTCTGATCGATGCGGAAATTCCGTTCATCATCGTGTTTACCAAGGCGGACAAGCTCAATAAAACCGAGCGTGAAAAGCGCATGCTGGGCTTTGCGCAGGAGATTCCTTGCTATGAGGATATCCATACCATTGCTTATTCTGCAAAGACCTTTGAAGGACAGGAAACGCTGCGTGCACTGCTGTCCGAGATCGCAGAGGAAGTAGAGGTAGAAGACGAAGAAGCATAAAAACAGACCTGACCGATTTTGAAATGCTCCCCTTTTGTTAGATAATGTGGTATAATAAAGATATACCGGAAATCAAGTCTAACGAAAGGGGGCATTTTTATGCCAAAAGGAATACCGAACAAGAAGTATACAGCGGAGTTTAAAATCAAGGTAGTGGAA
>JAZPZJ010000004.1:0-18179 GCA_045544635.1 Oscillospiraceae bacterium | reverse complement strand
TGAAACTCGATGGAATGTCACCTGTTGAATACCGTCTCGCCATCGCTGCATAGTGCAGCAAAGCGACCAAGCTTGCCGCTTAGTCGCTTTGCATAGATTTGTTTATTTTTCTTTGTCTAACTTTTTGGGGTCAGTTCATTTCCGGTCAGGTCTTATTTTCATAGAGCGGATCAATTCCTGTCACGATCGCACAATTGTCTCTCACACGGAAATGAATATCAAATCCGGCAAACTGCATGCTGTAGATCCGTTCCGGATCTTCCTGATAGGAGGGGCGGGGATCCTCGGCAAGGCAGTCGATCATTGTCTGCTGCTTTTCCGGCGGCAGCAGCGCCAAAAGTGCAGGTGCAGCCTCGACCTTCAGACGATGATCACGCTGTTCGTCCGCATAACCGCCGACAGCATCCGGATGGCTGTCCGCAAAGGGCAGGTAGGGCTTGATGTCATAGATCGGTGTGCCGTCCAGCAGATCTGCACCCGATACGATGAGAACATCACCCTGATCAGCGGTATGCCGGATTTCGACCAGCTTCACACAGGACAGCCCTAACGGATTCGGGCGAAATGGCGACCGGCTTGCAAAAACGCCGATGCGTTTGTTGCCGCCAAGTCTCGGCGGACGAACGGTAGGGGACCATTCTTCCCGGTGTGCTTTCGAAAAATCAAAGATCAGCCACAGGTGGGAGAAGCCTCCCAGTCCACGGAGTGCTTCGCTCTTGCGGTATTCCGGCAGAAATACGATGGTTCCCGTCAGAGAGGGAACACGTCCGCTCTGTCTCGGGATCCCGAATTTTTCCCGAAAATCTGTATGAATTGTTGCAATCTGTTTGATGTGCATGGCGTTTTCCATCATCTAACCCCTTTGTATCTTCCGGCAGTATTTCCGACTGGTAAAGTTAAATACATGCGTTAAATTCGCTGTACTGCGAAAAAAGGAGTTTCCTTAAACAGGAAACTCCCAAACGCATCTGCCTGCGCAGACGCTGGTGAGATATGAGGGATTCGAACCCTCGACCTCGCGCTTAAAAGGCGTGTGCTCTACCGGCTGAGCTAATATCTCACAACAAACATTATTATACCACATTTGCAGTACTTTGTCAAGCATTTCTATCTGAAAATTTGCAAAAAATTATTTCATGCATATTTCCGCTTCCATATGCTGGAAACATTGATTTTTTCACATTTCTGTGGTATAATAATCCTGAAATTTATCCGATGTGGATGGGAGGGGAAGGATTCCATGAAAGAAGAACACCTGACAAGGAAGCGGATCTATTCCGTTATCAGGCTTTGTCTGATCGCTGCACTTGTGATTCTTGTGATCATATTATCTGTAAAATACCTCGTTCCGATGAGCAAACTGCTCGTAACGGAGGAGGGAAGACTGCTGATCTCGGAGCGCATTGATTCCTACGGAATGTTTGCGCCGCTGCTCTTTTCCGGTCTGATGGCACTGCAGATCGTGATTGCTTTTATTCCGGGCGGACCGCTTGAGCTGGTTGCCGGAATGCTGTTTGGCGGCATCATTGGTACCATTTTTACCATGCTTGGTGCGATTGCAGGAACTGCGATCGTGTATTTTCTGGTCAAGCTGTTCGGCAGACCGCTGGTGCATTTCTTTGTCTCGGAGGAGCGCATGGAGAAATTCTCGATCCTGCAGGATGAACGGCGGCTGGAATTCTGGGTGTTCATTCTTTTTCTGATTCCGGGTATTCCGAAAGATCTGCTCACATATATTGTACCATTGACAAAAATGCGTCCGCTCCACTTTATCGTCCTTGCGAATATTGCAAGATTTCCGGCGATCATTGCCTCCGTGTTTATGGGGGACAGCATCTCCGACGGCAGATACTGGCTCTGTATTGTGATCGCCTGCATAGCGGCATTGGCTGCGTTTATCGGCTTCCGTCTGAAAACAAGTATTCTCAAAGAGAAAGGTGAAACCCCATGAAACGAATCTACTATATCTGTAATCTGCAGGCGGGCAAGGCAACCATTTCTTATAAGCTTGGTGCCATCGTTGATATGATGACCAAGGCGGGCTACGAGGTGACCGTCCATCCGACCCAGACCGCTTTTGATGCCGTGCTTTCTGCAACAGCTGCAGCAGATACGGGCATATATGATTATATTTTCTGTTCCGGCGGTGACGGCACACTCAACGAAGTTATGTGCGGTATGCTGCAGGCAAAGCGCAAGGTGCCGATCGGTTATATTCCAAGCGGCTCCACCAATGATTTTGCACGCAGCATCGGCATTCCGAGGGGGGCTTTAAAAGCAGCGGAGGCAGCGCTGCACGGTGTTCCGAGGAGCATTGACATCGGTATGGTCAATGAACGCAGCTTCAATTATATCGCAGCGTTCGGTGCCTTTACCAACGTCACCTATGAAACTTCCCAGTCTGTGAAGAATGTATTCGGACCTGCTGCGTATATGTTCAATTCGCTCAAGAATTTCACGAATATCCGGGAATTTCCGATGCGTATCACCTGTGACGGGCAGGTGTATGAGGATGCATTCGCATTCGGTATGATCACCAATACCGCATCTGTCGGCGGATTCCTGAATATCAAGGATTTCCGTTTTGATGACGGACTTTTTGAAATCACGCTTCTGCGTCGTCCGGAAACGCCGATTGAGATCTCGAAAACCATCAAATTTCTGACGGATATCCGTGAGATCTCCGATGAAGCGAAGATCATCTCCCTGCGTGCGTCGGAAATCACCATCGAGCTTCTGGAAGATACCGATGTTCCGTGGACACTGGATGGGGAGTATATGGAAAACGCCTCAAAAATCCACATCATCAACCACAAGAAGGCGGTATCACTGCTTGTTCCGGCCGATTATGAGGGAACGGGCTTTTCAGCCTCCATACAGGATGAATCATGAGAACACAATCCCCCTGTGATGCAGCAGGGGGATTTTTCTGTAAAAATACGGATTTCCGCTTGTCTTTGCTGCGGTAATGTGCTATAATGAAAATGACCCAATCTTTGCAAAGGAGAAACCCTATGAAAAAACAAATCCTGATGCTGTGCATCGTGACATTATTTACTGCGGTCGGCTGCGATAAAGCATCCGATCCCGATTCTCTGGAATCCCTGCCGGAGATTCCGGCAACCGTGACGCTTCAGACAACGACGGTGACCGAAACAACCGGATCCCCGACTGAAACCGAAACCACCATGCCTGCAGAACTGCCGACAGAAACACAACCTGCGGAAACGACTGAAACCGTACCGCCTGCAACGGAATCTGTGGAAACGAATCCGCAGCCTTCAGAGACAGCTGCGACCACGGTCACAGCGGAAGATGATCCGTATACGGGCGGTGATATTACCGGAATCTGGACATTTCCCGATGGCTACCAGATGTATTTCATGGAAAATAATACCGTAGAGCTGCGGCTGGATTATGGCGGAAATATGTATTTTGAGGACAATGTATTCCATTACTATGAAGAGGAGTACAATGTTTATGTGGAGGGCGGTACGGTGACCGCCATGAAGGATGGCGAGACTTATCTGCGGATGAGTGCGACCGAACAGTCGGACATTGAAACGCTCAGTGGTCGTTATTATCTGGAGGACTGTGAATTCAAAGCGCAGTATTTTGCCGAGGAACCGGGTTATTTCATTGATACTGCCGGCACCTCTCTTCGCATCGTTGCTATGGCACAATACCGGACGGAGGGCAACCAGCTTATGATGACACGCAATGGCAGTGAGATCGTCAGCCGTTATGGCGTCGACGGCAATGAACTGCAGATCATTGACGACGAAGGGTATGTTGATACCCTGACCCGAGTCAATTAAGCGTGTTTTCTATGAAACTGATCCGATGTTTGCGGGAATGTCTGCTGTGCATTCCCGTTCTGGCTTTCTGCAATCTCCCGATGTTCTGGGCACTTGCGGAAGAGACGGCGCTTGCGTACAAGCTTGTGCTGACAATCGTGCTGAGTCTGTGGTATCTCGGGTGCATGTTCCGCATCTACCGAAAGCATGCCGGAAGCCGCAGACTGGCGGCAATTTCACACGGACTGCGGCTCCTGCGATATTATGTCATCTGCTCAATTGCAGAGCCGATCGTGTATTTTGCGCTTCTGCCGCTGATCATTCCGTTCCCGAGAAGCTGGGAAACGCTCCTCTGGTTCACCAGCAACTACCTGTATTATGCATTTTTTACGCTTCTGTTGGTGATCGGCGGTCTGATCCGGCTTGGCATTGCTGCCAGACAGGTGAAGTGGTACTGGTACCTGATCCTGTATTTTATCTGGTGGATGCCCGTGTTCAATCTGATTCCGTTCTGGCAGATCTACCGCACTGCACGGCGGGAACTGCAGTTTGAGACCGCACGTCTGGAGCTGGATGCAGTGCGCAGCGAGAGCGAGATCTGCAGGACGAAGTATCCGATCCTGATGGTACACGGGATCTTCTTCCGTGACTGGCAGTATTTCAATTACTGGGGACGTATTCCGGCGGCACTGCGGAAGAACGGTGCTGTAATTTATTACGGTAATCAGCAGTCCTCTCAGAGCATTGCAGACAGCGCTGCCGAGCTGAACGAACGAATCCGGGAAGTACTCGCTGAAACAGGGGCGGAAAAACTGCATATCATCGCCCATTCCAAGGGCGGATTGGACGCACGCTATGCCATGGCAGAGCTTGGTGCTGCGCCCTATGTAGCGAGTCTCACAACGATCAATACTCCCCACCATGGCTGTGCATGGGTGGGCAGGCTCCTGAATACGATACCGCCCGCTATGGCAGAATGGCTTGCCGCACGGTATGAGCGTGTGTTCCGGGGACTTGGGGACACGGCGCCCGATTTCCTGAGCGGCGTCCGTGATCTGACTGTCGAGCGCTGCGAGCAGTTCAATGCGGCGTATCCGATCGACCCATCGGTTCCGCATCACTGCGTGATGTCGGAAATGCGCTCTATCTGGGCAGCACCTTTTCCGCTGTGGCTTGGGTATCTCTGCAACAAACGAGAGCAGCTGACAGCACACAATGACGGGTTGGTTCCCGTGGAGTCCGCAAAGCTCGAAGGTGCAGATTTTACCATGATCCCACGCACCAAGCGTCGCGGCATTTCTCACGGTGATATAATTGATCTCAATCGGGAGAATATCGAGGGCTTCGATGTGCGGGAGTTCTATGTGGGGCTTGTAAAGGGGTTGAAGGAGCAGGGAATGTAACCAGAAAACCAAAAACCTGAGCAGACGATCCGTCTGCTCAGGTTTTTCTTTTTTATTGATCCGCCGTTTTCGTAATGGCGAGAATGGTAATATTGTCCGATCCACCGTTTTTCAGCGCCAGATCCGCAAGCATGCGAAGGCGGCGCACCAAAGGCTTGGGTAATGCAAGGATCTCCTCCATTTCGGTGGTCTCTGCATAGTCAGAAAGCCCGTCCGAACAGAGCAGCAGCACATCGCCGAATTCGATGCGTTCATTGCTTTGGCGGATATCAAAATCCGGCGTTGCAGAAAGATTGCCGAGTACAGGAAAAATGATGTTGCGGTGCTTGTGATGCTGTTTCTCTTCCTTTGTGATCGTGCCCTCCTCAAACAGGAGCTGCACCAGCGACTGATCCCTGGAAAGCTGGGACAAGCAGCCCTTCCGATAACGATACAGCCGGGAGTCTCCGACATTGATGGTGTGGAGCAGCCCGTGCTCGTCAATGCCGATGCCGCAGAGGGTCGTCTGCATATTGGCAGTTTCCGCACGCTTTGCGCTGTATTCAGCAAGTGCTTTATGTACCTCGAGAAGCTTCTTTTCCATGTTCAGACGGCTGGAAAACTGC
This sequence comes from Oscillospiraceae bacterium, assembly GCA_045544635.1. Lineage (GTDB taxonomy): Bacteria > Bacillota > Clostridia > Oscillospirales > Ruminococcaceae > UBA3855. The sequence continues at coordinate 12,374 of JAZPZJ010000004.1, read as the reverse complement.
AGATTTTTGAGCATCTGCAGGCACATTGAGGATGCAACCTCGCCGCACTGTTCTCCCGATACACCATCAGCTACCGCTGCCAGAAAGGGTGCAGCAACCTTGCGTTCCGTTACCCCCTCCGTCTGAACGGTGCGGTGGATCAGAAACGCATCCTCATTATTTTCTCGGATCCCTTTGTCGGTAATAGCGCAGCAATAGTACATAGAATTCTCTCCGGATGTAAAAACTTCTCTTTGATTATACAATATCTTCCCTTGAAATACAATGACAGATTTACATCAAATCCTTACAACTTTATGACAAAACAGGACTTGTTCGATCAGAACTCCCGATAATTTCCAAGGAACTTGAAATATTCCAGATTTTCGCCAAGATCCGACATCAGCGCCTTGACGGAGGGATCCTCCAGATTGCCGCTGAAATCAAGATAGAACATGACTTCAAAGCTGCCGTCACGGATCGGTCGGCTTTCGATCTTGTGCAGATTCAGACCGCACATGACGAATTTGCTCAGGAGTCTGTGCAGCGCACCTTCCTCATGCGGGATCTTGAGCATGACGGAGATCATGTCCGCACCCTCCGTGCGCAGGGGATTCTTTGAGATGCAGATGAAGCGGGTGTAGTTCGGAACATAGTCCGAAATATTGTCAGCAAGAATCTCCAGCCCCAGCAGCTTTGCACAATTCTCGGAGCAGATCGCACCATAGGGCTGGTCACTCTCGGCAACCATCTTTGCTGCCGTTGCGGTGTTGCTGTAGTTGTTCGGATGGAATGCATGCCGTGAAATGAATTCGGAACACTGCATCAATGCCTGCTGGTGGGAGAATACCTCACGAATATCGGAAAGCTTGGTTCCGGGACGGGCAGCAAGGCAGTTTGTGATCTCAACAACGGTTGTGGCATAGATCAGGAAATCGTGGGTGCCCATCAGGTCGTATGCCTGTACCACAGTTCCGGCTGTGGAATTCTGTACCGGAATGACGCCGAATTGGATCTCTCTGTTTTCGACAGCGCAGAACACATCATCGAAGGTTTTGTAGAACGTGGGCGTGCAGTGGTCACCGAACAGCTTCTTGGCAGCGGTTTCTGCATTGGCGCCTTCCGTACCGGCACAGCCCACACGAACATCCTCATATTCTCTGTATGCATTGAAGCTGCCAAAGGAACAAACCGGACGATCCGGATCCTCCTGCTGGTTCATCCGCTTGTACTGCAGATGCTTGCTGATGTCCATGATCGTTCTGGAAATCATTGCAGCAGAATCCCCCAGTTCTTCCGGTACACGGCTGCGTGCCTTATCAATGACAGCGTCTTCACGGGCGGTCTGGAAGACGGGCATGTCGTGTGCGATCTTGTATTCCGCCACCTGTCTGCAAAGCTCCATGCGTTCCGTGAATGCGTCAAAAATCTGCTGATCCAGTGCATCAATGCCCTGTCGAAGTTCATTCAAATCCATAGTGTACTCCTTTGTTTTCCCAAAAATAGCATTCTGTCCGGTCTGAAATGTCGTTACAGTTCTATTATACATAATATTTTCTAAAAAATCAACATAAAAATTGTTTTAGGTATTGAAAAAGTAGTATGTTTTATGTTATAATAGATAGTGTATGAGAATACAGGGCGGATTTTGCCCGCAATGGAGTGAAACGATGTGAGAATACTGGGCATTGATCCGGGCTATGCGATCGTGGGATTCGGCGTGGTGGATTATGCAGGTGCAAATTTTGCACCCATTGAATACGGCGCCATACTGACCGAGGCACATACTCCTTTTACGGAGCGCCTGTGCAGTATTGATACCGATATTCAGGAGATCCTGCGCCGCTATGAGCCGGATTGTATGGCAGTGGAAAAGCTGTTCTTTACCACGAACCGTACCACTGCAATTGATGTCGCACAGGCAAGAGGCATTCTCATTCTCGCTGCTGCCAAACAGGGCATACCGGTCTATGAGTATACGCCGCTGCAGGTCAAGCAGGCGGTCGTCGGTTACGGCAAGGCAGAGAAGCATCAGGTCATGGATATGACCCGACGGATTCTGCGGCTGGAACAGATCCCGAAGCCCGATGACGCAGCGGATGCACTGGCGATCGCCATTTGCCACGGACATTGCTGCCGTGGGCTGCGGCAGCCGGAAAAACGCAGAATCAGAGGAGTGCCGACATGATTTACAGCCTGAGAGGAACATTGATACATAAAGAGGCATCGCTTGCGGTGATTGAGTGCGGCGGCGTGGGGTATGCCTGCCGCACAACGCAGACAACGCTGGCGGCGATCGGTCCGATTGGCAGTGATGCACGGCTTTATACGCATCTGTCCGTCAGGGAAGATGCGGTTGAGCTGTTCGGATTTGCCGATCAGGAGGAGCTGTCCTGCTTCCAGATGCTCATTACCGTATCTGGCGTCGGCCCGAAGGCGGCAATCGCCATTCTCTCCGACCTGACGCCGAACCGGTTTGCACTGCTTGTGGCTTCCGGTGACATTACTGCACTGACCAAGGTCAAGGGCATCGGCAAAAAATCTGCGGAGCGGATTATTGTGGATTTGAAGGATAAACTGGCGAAAAGCAACCCGGCAGTGCAGGGAATGCCTGCTGCGGCTGGCAATGCGGGCGGTACCGACAATTTGTCGGAGGCGCTTGCGGCATTATGTGTGCTTGGATATCGCCAGGAAGAGGTCATGCCCGTGCTGCTTAAGCAGAGCGATGACCTGTCAGCTGAGGAACTGATACGTCTGACCCTTCGTGAAATGGGCAGACGGACAAAATAAATAATGGAGGAAACATACCATGAACCTTGATGAATTACTGAAAGCAGCCATTAACGACCCGTCCCAAAGATCTGTCTTCCTGCAGACGCTGATCCGCAGTGACATCTATGTCATCTGCAAGAATACCGTAAAGCACGGTGACAACAATGAAGGTGTACAGATGGAGCTGATCACCATTCAGAATCCTGAGGGAGACCTGTTCATTCCGTTCTTCACCAGCTATCGTGCACTGCAGCAGTTTGCAAAGCGCTATGTAGAGTGCTACAAGCTCAACTGCCTGCGTTTCTTCGACCTCATCCAGAATGTATCCGCAGTTCTGAATCCGAACTCCTACGGTAAGGAATTCAGCTCTCCTGAGATCAAGAGCATTCTGATGATCGCAAGAAATCTCCATATCAAGGCGATTTCCTATAATGAAGCTGAGATCATCAGCTATCGTCAGCCCCAGCATTCCCTGTCCCATATCACAAGAGCTGCCAACAAGTTCTTTGCTAAGCAGCCCAATGTTGACCGTGCATTCATCATGGAGATGGTCAGAGGCAGCGAAAGACCGCAGATCCTCATCATCGTGGATATGCTCGGCAATACCAGAAAGCTCTTCGTACCGCTTGCACGCCATCTGTCCGGTGTGGAAAAGAGCGGTGAGCATCTGTGCTTCCTGAGCTATGAGCAGGAAAATGCAAAGAAGGCAACGGAAGGCGTGACACCGTTCTATGTCCGCAAGAAGCGTTTCTTTGAAAAGTAATTAACAGGAGTCTTTAGCATGATTGAAACAGGCGATTTTGCGGTGGAAAACCGACTGATCTCTCCGGTTGAAACGGATGAAGATTATGTTCTGGAAAAAGGTTTGCGGCCGCAGACCCTGTCTGAGTACATCGGACAGGATAAGGTGAAGGAAAACCTCGCCATTTATATTGAAGCAGCAAAACGCCGGGAAGAAGCACTCGATCATGTGCTCCTCTATGGTCCGCCCGGACTTGGCAAGACCACGCTTTCGGCAATCATTGCACATGAAATGGGCGTGAATCTGCGGATCACAACGGGGCCTGCCATTGAGCGGCCGGGTGATCTGGCAGCGATCCTGACGAATCTTTCGCCGGGCGATGTACTCTTTATTGACGAGATCCATCGTCTGAGCCGTGCGGTGGAGGAGATCCTCTATCCGGCACTGGAGGATCATGCGATCGATATCGTGGTCGGAAAAGGTCCTTCTGCTCGTTCGCTGCGTGTGGATCTTCCGCAGTTTACACTGGTCGGTGCAACGACCAGAGCCGGGCAGCTCTCCGCACCGCTGCGTGACCGTTTTGGCGTCGTGCAGCGTCTGGAGCTGTATACACCGGAGCAGCTTGCGGATATTATTCGCCGCAGCAGTATGATACTCGGTATTCCCTGCAATACGGACGGTGCATTGGAGATCGCCGGCAGATCCCGTGGAACGCCCCGTATTGCCAACCGTCTGCTCAAGCGTGCCCGTGATTTTGCGGATGTCATCGGAAACGGTGAGATCACCGAGGAAATCGCAAGAATTGCGCTGGACAGACTGGAGATCGACCATCTTGGTCTGGACAGCATTGACCGAAAAATGCTGGAAATGATTATCAAGGGTTATGGCGGCGGTCCTGTGGGACTTGAGACCCTTGCTGCAGCACTCGGTGAAGAAGCAGTGACGCTCGAGGATGTATGCGAACCATTCCTCATGCAGCTCGGCTTCCTTTCCAGAACCCCTCGTGGCCGCTGTGCCACCAGACTTGCCTATGAACATCTGGGGTATGCTGTTTCCGAACAGCCGGTTTCTGGGGAAAACGGCCAGCTCTCTTTGATGGATTCATAAGAACGATGTTTCATATGTGCATCCTTCGGGTATTCCGTGCTGTGCATGGGATACCCTGTCACGTATGCTGCGGCAATGCAGCAAAATCTATATTATTTGAGGTGTAATTATTATGGGTAGATTATTCGGTACGGATGGAGCCAGAGGTATTGCAGTGACAGAACTGACCTGCGAGCTGGCGATGCAGATCGGCAGAGCGGCAGCAATTGTTCTGACACAACATTCAAGCCATCGTCCGAAGATCCTGATTGGTAAGGATACCAGAATTTCTTCCGATATTCTGGAGGCAGCAATGTGCGCAGGTATCTGCTCCGTGGGTGCGGATGCAGAGCTGCTTGGCGTGGTGCCGACTCCGGCTGTTGCTTACCTTGTCAAGAAGCACAGCGCAGATGCAGGCGTGATGATCTCTGCATCCCACAACAGCGTTGAATTTAACGGTATTAAGCTGTTTTCTTCCACGGGCTATAAGCTTTCCGATGAGATCGAAGCGGAAATCGAAGCGCTCATCCTCGATACGCCGGAGAAAATGCAGCTTGTCAGCGGAACCCAGGTCGGTCGTCTGACCCATCGTACTTCCGCAGCCGATGAATATATTTCCTACATTGCACAGTGCATCGAAACGAAGCCGGAGGGTCTGCGTGTGGCGATCGACTGTGCGAACGGCAGCTCTTCTGCAACAGCACAGACACTTTTCACAAAGCTCGGTGCCGAGGTACTGCTTATTCATGCAGAGCCGGACGGCACAAATATCAACGAAAACTGCGGTTCCACGCATATGGAAGATCTGATGGAATTCGTTGTGGCAAACAAATGCGACATCGGTCTTGCTTTTGACGGTGATGCCGACAGATGCCTTGCTGTGGATGAAACCGGCGAGCTGATCGACGGCGATAAGCTTATCGCCATTGCCGCAAAGGCATACCAGGAGCAGGGCAGACTCAAGCACGATGCCGTTGTGGTAACGGTGATGTCCAACCTTGGTTTTACATATTTTGCAAAGAAGCAGAATATCAAGATGATCACCGCCAATGTCGGTGACCGCTATGTTCTTGAAAAAATGCTGGACGGCGGCTATAATATCGGCGGCGAGCAGAGCGGCCATATCATCTTCCTTGATGAGATGACGACCGGTGATGGTCAGCTTTCCGGTGCGAAGATCCTTGAGATCCTCAAGCAGGCAGGCTGCAAAATGAGCGAGCTGGCAGCAGTGATGGATAAATTCCCGCAGGTTATGATCAATGTCAAGATCCCGAATCACCAGAAGGAAGTCTGGAAGAATGACAGCGAGATCACGGATCTGATCGACCGCAAGGAAACAGAGCTTGGTGAAGCAGGCAGAATTCTGGTGCGTGAAAGCGGAACTGAACCGCTCATCCGTGTTATGATCGAAGGCAAGGATTTCGGTCAGATCAATGCGATGGCAATGGAAATTTCCGATAAGATCCGTGCACGTGTCGGCAGATAAGGAGAGAAAAGCTTGAGAGCAGCAAAAAATTGGGAAGCTTATCGTGTCATTGATACTTCCGATGGTGAAAAGCTGGAGATCTGGAACGGGGTGAGTCTGATCCGCCCCGATCCGCAGGTGCTTTGGAAAACAAAAAAGACAGCGAAGCTCTGGACACAGGCGGATGCCCACTACCATCGCAGCAGCAGCGGCGGAGGAAAGTGGGAATTCCATGCGAAACTTCCGGATAAGTGGGACCTGCCCTATGGCGATCTGAAATTTCAGATCCGTCCCACCGGCTTCAAGCACACCGGACTCTTTCCGGAACAGGCAGTCAACTGGGATTTCATGGATGGACTCATCCGTGGTGCAGGACGTCCGGTCAGTGTGCTGAATCTGTTTGCATATACGGGCGGTGCAACGCTTGCCTGTGCCAATGCCGGTGCTGCGGTCTGCCATGTGGACGCATCCAAGGGTATGGTACAGTGGGCAAGGGAAAATGCCGCACTTTCGGGGCTGCAGGATAAGCCCATCCGCTGGATCGTGGATGATTGTGAGAAATTCACGCTCCGTGAGATCCGCAGAGGGAAAAAATACGACGCCATTATTATGGATCCTCCTAGCTACGGCAGAGGACCGGGCGGTGAGGTCTGGAAGCTCGAAAACTGCATCTATGACCTTGTGAAGAATTGCGTGGATGTCCTGAGCGACGACCCGCTGTTCTTCCTGATTAACAGCTATACTACGGGACTTTCCCCCTCTGTAATGGGATATATTCTGGACAGTCTTCTGACGAAGAAGTATGGCGGGCATGTTTACTTTGATGAAATCGGACTCCCTGTTGAGGAAAGCGGCATGTGTCTGCCCTGCGGTTCGACAGCGGTCTGGTGCAAAAATGATGCAAGCGAGGCATTTCGATGAGTGTAATTGTGGATGCAAAGCATCTTGTATTTCATTATCAGGAAAATACCGAGGACGGGACACTCAAAAAACAAGAGACGCCCGTCCTCAAGGACGTTTCTCTTGCGATTGAGAAGGGAAGCTTTGTTGCGGTGCTTGGACATAACGGCAGCGGCAAGTCCACCTTTGCCAAGCATATCAATGCCATCCTGATCCCCGATGAAGGTAAGCTTTATGTGGATGGTATGGATACCGCACAGGAGGATAATCTCTTTGCGATCCGCCAGAAAGCGGGCATGGTGTTCCAGAATCCCGACAACCAGATCGTTGCAACTATCGTCGAGGAGGATGTGGCGTTTGCTCCCGAGAATCTCGGTGTGGATCCTGCGGAGATCCGCCGTCGTGTGGATGAAGCGCTCAAGGCGGTGAAAATGTACCATTACCGCAAGCATGCGCCCACGCAGCTGTCCGGCGGTCAGAAACAGCGTGTTGCGATTGCAGGTGTGATTGCGATGCAGCCCGACTGCATTATACTGGATGAACCCACCGCCATGCTTGATCCGCAGGGGCGGCAGGAGGTCATGGAAACGATCCGGCGTCTCAACAAAGAAAAGGAAATCACCATCGTTCTGATCACGCATTATATGGAGGAGGCGGCACTCGCTGACCGTATCGTGGTCATTGACGGCGGCAGGATTCTGATGGATGATACGCCGAAAAAGGTCTTTTCCCAGGTGGAGACTCTGAAATCTGTGGGACTCGATGTGCCGCAGGTAACGGAACTTGCCCATCTGCTGCGGCAGGAGGGTGTTGCCATTGAGAAAGATATCATCAGCACGGAGGAGTGCGTTTCCGCTCTGGAGCGTCTGCTCGGCTGAGAAAACAGAAATACAGCCATATGGCACCAAAAATGGATAAGGAATAAGGATTGGTGAAGTCATTGAGCATTTTGGAAGCAGTGGACTTGACTTACACATACAGCGCAGGTACACCGTTTGAGAAAACAGCGGTGGATCATGTCAACCTGCGCATTGAAAAGAATATGATGGTGGGCGTGATCGGGCATACAGGCTCCGGCAAATCCACACTGATGCAGCATTTCAACGGGCTCCTGCGCCCGACTTCGGGCAAGGTGCTGCTGGACGGCCAGGATATCTGGGCGGACAAGCAGAAGCTCCGGGATGTGCGCTTCCGTGTGGGTCTGGTATTCCAGTATCCTGAGTACCAGCTGTTTGAGGAAACCGTGTACCGTGACATTGCGTTCGGTCCGAAGAATATGGGGCTGAGCGATGCGGAAATCAAAACCCGTGTCATGGAGACCGCAGAAATGATCGGTCTGCGTGAGGAATTGCTGGAACGCTCGCCGTTTGCCTTGTCGGGCGGACAGAAACGCCGTGCTGCAATTGCAGGCGTGATGGCAATGCGTCCGGAGATCCTGATTCTCGACGAGCCGTGCGCAGGACTTGATCCGAAAGGCAGGGATCGCCTGCTCCGACAGATCTGCGATTATCAAAAACGCACACAGAGTACGGTGCTGCTTGTTTCCCACAGTATGGAGGATGTTGCGGAGTATACAGAAAAGCTGCTTGTCATGAACGAGTCAAAGCTCTTCTGTTATGATGATACCGCTGCGGTCTTCCGCCGTACCGAGGAGCTGCAGAGCATGGGCCTGCGGATCCCCCAGATTGCTTCGGTGATGCTGGCGCTGCGGCACAAGGGCTATGACCTTCCTGAGGATATCTATACAGTCGAGCAGGCACGGGATGCGATTCTCGGACTGCTGCGGAAGGGAGGCACTGCTGCATGCTGAAAGACATTACAATCGGACAGTTTTTCCCTGTAGACAGCGTGCTGCATCGGATGGATCCCCGTTTCAAGATCATTGAAACCATGCTGTTCATCATCCTGCTCTTCGCAGGCAACAGCTTCTGGGTTCTGGCGCTGGGTGCAGTGCTGGTTTTTCTGGCACAGCGGCTTTCTAATATTCCGCTGAAAATGATCTGGAAGAGCATTAAGCCCATCCTGCCGATTCTGGCAGTGACAGCGCTGCTCAATCTCTTCCTGATTGATGACGGTGATGTGCTGCTGCAATGGAAATTTTTGAAGATCACAGAGGGCGGCGTGACGACCAGCCTTTTCATGGTGGTGCGTATTGTGCTGCTGATCATTGGTTCGTCGCTTCTGACGTACACCACATCGCCCATTTTGCTGACTGATGCGATCGAATCGCTGATGTCACCGCTCAAACGCATCAAATTCCCCGTGCATGAAATGGCAATGATGATGTCTATTGCACTGCGATTTATCCCGACATTGCTTGAAGAAACGGATAAAATCATGGCGGCGCAGAAGGCGAGGGGAGCGACCCTTGATAACGGCAAGCTGACCGAACGTGTCAGGGCGCTTGTGCCGATCCTGATTCCGTTGTTTGTGTCTGCTTTCCGCCGTGCAGAGGAGCTTGCTACCGCAATGGAATGCCGCTGCTACCGTGGCGGAGAGGGGAGAACAAGGCTGCGCAAGCTCAGATCCGCCCCGAGGGACTATATCGGATTAGCGGTATGCATCCTCTTCCTTGGAGCAAGTATTGCGCTGAATCTCATACTGAAGTAAAAGGAGTTAGACTATGGCTGAACAAGCGAATAAACGTCTAGAACGTCGTAAGGCGTCGTACCGGAAATCCGTTTCCCGTATCACAAAGCAGGCAAATGCTTCCGCTTCTGCCCGCACTTCGGAAAAGCCGAAGCGTGAGACCCATTTGTGGGAGATTTTGTCCTTTGTATTGCCTTTTGTACTGATGTTGATCGGATTTGCAGTGAGCAAGATGCATCCCTTTGGTGACCGCCAGTTCCTTGTCACGGATCTGTGGCATCAGTATTACCCATTCTTCCAGACGCTTGCGGAAAAGCTTAAGGAGGGCGGATCGCTGCTCTATTCCTGGCGCTCCGGTATGGGAACCAATTTCCTTTCCCTGATGGCATATTATGCCGCAAGCCCGCTGAATCTGCTGTCCATTCTGGCTCCGGCAGAATATCTGCGTGAGGCAATGACCATCATCCTGATGCTGAAATTTTCTTTTGCAGGTCTCTTTTTCTGCAGAATGCTGCGCTATGTGTTCGGCAAAAATGATATGTCCACCTGCATGTTTGCAGTGATGTATGCCCTTTGCAGCTACATGGTCGGCTATTACTGGAACACCATCTGGATCGATACCGTAGCACTCCTTCCGCTTGTCATGCATGGTCTGACTGCACTGGTACGGGAGGGAAAATACCGTACCTATGTGATCGGTCTTGCGCTTGCGCTCATTTCCAATTATTACATCGGTCTGTTTATCTGTATTTTCACGGTGCTTGCATTCTTTTCCCTCTGCTGGACAGAGAATATCGGCATCCGTAAGTTCGGCAAGCGTTTTGCTCTGATTACCGGCGGTTCTTTGCTCGGTGCCGGAATTGCTTCGTGGATCCTGCTGCCCGCATTCCATGCGCTGCAGCTGACCTACAGTGTGACCAATACCTTCCCTAAGAAGGTCGAATTCTACGAGAGCTGGCGTGCGATCCTCTCCAATATGCTTGCCTTCAATGAAGTCACCTCCAAGGATGGACTGCCGAATCTTTACTGCGGCTTCCTGCCGGTTCTGCTGCTGGGTGTGTTCCTTGCAGCGAAGAAAGTACGCCTGCGTGAGAAGATCGTTGCGCTCCTGCTGATGGCATTTTTGCTGTTCAGCTGCAATTTCAATATTCTCAACTTCCTCTGGCACGGCATGCATTTCCCGAATATGCTGCCCTACCGTTTCTCGTTCCTCTTCTCCTTTGTGGTACTGGTTGCTGCCTATCGTGCTTACCGGATCCTTGTGGAGGAAGAATTCAGCTACTGGCACTGGGGTGCAATGATCGTGACGGGCATTGTGTTCTGCGGACTGTCCTATGGCTCCCGTACCGAGGGCGATGATCCGAACAAATTCGTATTTGCCAGCGCCATTCTCGGCGGCATTTATCTGATCGTTATGTATTGCCGCACCTTCCTGCCCAAGCAGGTGGTGCAGGTGCTCCTTGCGGCTGTCCTTGCCTTTGAAATGGGACAGTATGCGATCAATGGAGTCAAGTCCGTGGGAAGCTCCGCTTATGACAGCTATCCTACCAATAATGCCGATGTACAGGCGCTGCTCGATCATGCGGAGGAGCTTGAGGAGGGCGATGACCTCTTCTACCGTACCGAGCTGACCATGTGGTATACGCTCAATGACCCGACGCTTTATTATTATGATGGTATCTCCCAGTTCTCCTCCATGGCGAACCAGAAGACCACCACCTTTATGAAGCTTCTCGGTCTGCCCGCATCAGAAGCAGGCAACCGTTACTATTATGCCAATACATCGCCCTTTACCAATATGCTGCTGAACATTCAGTATGTGATTGCAAAGGACGGCTACAATGCTGACAGCCTGAGCTATTCTCTTGCGGCACAGAGCGGCAACTGCAAGCTCTACCAGAGTGAATATGACCTTTCCATGGGCTTTATGGCAGATTCTGCTGCGGCTCGCTATCAGATGGATAAGACGCTGAATGCGTTTGAGATGCAGAATGTGCTTTTCAAGCGTATGACCGGGGTGAACGAAGATCTCTTCACCGCCATCGACATCACACATGTCGGACATAAGGGCTATGATGTGACCCGCAAGTCCTATGGTAATTATAATTACACAAGACAAGCGGAGGCAGCTGCAAACGAAAGCTTCCTGAAGCTGAACTACACGACCAAACAGGATGGCATGGTCTATGCTTTCATGAAGGTCACAAACGGCGATTATCTGGATGTGTACTATCAGGATGTACGGGTGCACCGCTATAATATCGCAAAACAGCCGTATATTACTCCTGTTGGAAATTATGCGGCAGGGGAAATGGTGACACTGCGCTGCGATCTCGATGAAGAAGACAAAAACGGCACCGCAATCGTCTATTTCTACCAGCTCAATGAAGAAGTCCTGAATGCAGGCTATGCTGCGCTTGCCGATGAAAAGCTCAGACTGACGGAATTCTCCGATACGTCTTTCACCGGCGTGGTTACTGCGAATGCGGATGGTCAACTCTATCTCTCCGTACCTTATGAGGAGGGGTGGACTGCCTATGTGGATGGTAAAAAAACTGAGGTCGTACCGATGTTTGATGCAATCTGCAGTGTGCCGCTGACCGCCGGAACCCATACCGTAACAATGAAATACAGCCCCAAGGGCTTTATCCCGGGTCTGATTATTTCCATCAGCGGTGTGGCACTTCTGGTCGTTCTGTACCTTCTGGAGCGCCGCAGGGCAAAGCAGACAGTTTCCGCTCCTGCAAACAGCAAAGCGGTACAGAAAACAGCCGAAACAGAGAATGAGAGTGAGGAAGCTTGAGAAATCTAAAAGTTATCATGGCATACCGTGGTACGGCG
>JAZPZJ010000003.1:0-18738 GCA_045544635.1 Oscillospiraceae bacterium | reverse complement strand
AACTCCTTGGCTCACAGAACGACATGGCTACGATCCGACTTCCCTTAAGGGGTAGCTGAGAATGAAATGCAGTTGGCAGACCTTTCTCAGCCCCTTAAGGGGCAGTGTCAGTATTATGCCCTTATAGGGCTTTTTCAAACCACCCGTTCTACGGGTGGTTTTGATTGTTGTGCATACTTTCTTTCGGACGAGCATAGGATGGAACAGAAAGGCAAGTGATGAAAATGAAAGCAATCGAAAATCTGAAATCGACATTGGAATACTTACCCCAATCCGTCAGTACCATTCTGCGGCGGCTCCCTTCGGAGCAGCTCCAGGAGATCCAGGAAATCCGTCTGCGGAGCAATCGACCGGTTTGTATCAACATTGCTGGTGAAGATCGTTTCCTGACAGCGCAGGGGGGACTGACCAATGCGCCGGGTCATGCTCTGACGGTCAGCATGGAAGAGATCGCACGTTCTTTCCAGGCGGTCTGTGCTTATTCCGTCTACAGCCATGAACGGGATGTCTCCGAGGGGTTTGTGACCATCAGGGGCGGCTGTCGTGTCGGGATCTGCGGTACTGCGGCAGTGCAGAAACAGGATACGATGACGCTGCGGCATGTCAGCAGTCTGAATTTCCGTATTGCAGGTGAGTATATCGGAGCTGCACAGCAGATCTGGCAGCAGATCGGTGCCGAACCGGTCAGTGTACTTGTTGCAGGTCCCGTCGGCAGCGGAAAGACCACCTTTCTCCGTGATCTTTGCAGACTGATCGGAAATCAGCATCGTACTGCATTGGTGGACGAACGAGGTGAGCTTGCAGGGATGCATCGTGGAATTCCGCAGAACGATGTCGGGATCATGACCGACGTGCTTGATGGGTATTCACGTCCTGCGGCGATTCAGACAGCACTGCGTGTTTTATCACCGAAGTATATCCTATGCGATGAGATCAGTACACCGCAGGATGTTGAAGCGATTCTGCAGGCGGTCGGCTGTGGTGTACAGTTTGCTGCGAGCTGTCATGCCGGAACTGTCGAGGATGTCTACAGACGTACATTCCTCAAGCCCTTGCTGGAAGCAGGTGTATTTCGTTACTGCGTGCTGCTTGAAAAGGCAGGAAGCGTCCGTTCTGTCAGAAGACTGGCGCAGCGATGAGGTGGCTTGGGATTTTCTGCCTGTTCTGCGCCTGTGCCGGGGTTGGCATCCATGCCTCCCGGCAGCTGCGGACAAGGTATGTACATACACAGCTTCTTGAAACGCTGCTGGATGATTTCAGTACCCATATCCGATACCAATGTCTGCCGCTGCAGGATTTGCTGTCCATGTTTGCACGGCATCGGAATTATTCGGATTTTACATTTCTCAAGCGTACAGAAACAGAATTCTGCACTGGGATCCCGGTGCATGAGATCTGGTGTGATGCAGTCCGTGCGGACAACAATGTCCCGAAAGCCGCAGCCGATATCCTCTGTGCGCTCGGGAATGTCCTTGGTACAACGGACATGCAGGGACAGCTTGCAGCGCTTGCGCTATATCGCCATCAGATGAACGTACTTGCAGAAGAAGAAAAGACTTGTGTTCTCAAGAAGGGTGAGCTTTACCGCCGTCTTGGTGTACTTGGCGGCGTGATGCTGGCGGTGCTGCTGGCGTAAATCGGATACGAAATTCAATAGGAATGTACAGAGGGAGCTGAACTATGGAAATTGATCTGATCTTCAAAATCGCCGGAACAGGAATTATCGTTGCGGTACTCAATCTTGTCCTCAAGCGTGCGGAGCGTGAGGAACAGGCAATGATGACTACTCTGGCAGGACTCATCGTGGTGCTCATGCTGATCATCGACCAGATCAGCGAGTTGTTCGAAACTGTAAAGTCGGTGTTTGGCTTATGATGATACAGACGGCAGTGGCTTTCAGCATCTGCGGCTGTATTCTGGCACTGGTGCTGCGGCAGTATCAGAAACCGAAGGCGGTTCTGCTGGGACTGGCAGTCTGTTGCGTGGTCATGCTCTCAATTCTTCCGCAGCTGCAGGAGATCTTAGACACGGCGTCCGTCATTTTTGCGCAAACAGGGATGGAAACGGAATACTTTACCATCCTCTGTAAAGCAGTCGGTATTACTTATCTGACGCAGCTCGGTATGGATTTTTGCAAGGATTGCGGAGAAAATGCAATCTGTACGGCAGTTGAGCTATGCGGCAGAGTCAGTCTGCTGTCTTTGGCATTGCCGCTTTTTACTGCACTGGCGCAGACGGTTCTGGAGGTGATCGGATGAAGAAACTCGTTCTTTCCATTATTTCAGCGTTTTTCTGTATGTGCCTTTGTACGGTAACGGTGCATGCGGAAGAATCGTCTGTTTCGTATGAAGCCTCTCTGCAAGCACTCTTTGAAGCTTCCGGAGCGCAGGAACTCCTTGAAGAACAGGGGATGGAAACGGCACTTAACGCACAGGGGATCCATGTGGATGATCCCGATTCCATCCAATCGTTTTCCTTTCGCAGTTTTCTGGAGGACGAGCTGGAAAAGGCTGCTGCATCCGCAGCGGAGCCTTTCCGGGTGTTCGGAATGATGCTCGGCGTGATACTGCTGTCTGCTTTTGCGGACAGCATGCAGAGTGAACGAAGCAGCTCGACTGCGGCGATTTATCAGATGGTCAGTACCCTCTGTGCAGTCGGGATTCTTGCGGATCCGCTTAGTGGGTTATTTTCAAGAACAGCTCAGACGCTGCAGGGGAGTGCGGATTTTATGCTGACATTTTCAACGATCTTCGCCGGTGTGCTTGCAGCATGCGGCGGTCTGACTTCGGCAGCAGGTTATCAGGCAGCAATGATCGGAGTCTGCGAAATCGCAATGCAGCTTGCTGCCAAAGTGATGCTCCCCATTCTGAGCATGGGGCTTGCGATGAGCATCGTGGATGCGGTGAATCCGGTCATTTCACTGGAAGGAATGGTTCGGCTCATACATAAGGGTACCGTATGGGGATTGGGACTTGTGATGTCACTGTTTCTGGGGATCCTCTCAGTACAGAGCATGGTTAGTGTATCTGCAGATGGATTGTCGGCGAAAACAACACGATTTGTCATCTCAAATATGATTCCCTTTGTAGGCGGTGCCGTGTCGGATGCCTATACGACCGTGCTTGGCAGCATGGGTGTCCTGAAGTCAGCCACGGGGCTGATCGGTATAGTTTCCATCCTCTCGCTTCTGCTCCCCGTGCTGCTGGAGCTTGGAATTTATCGCTTTTTTATGGCGGTCGGAAGTGCTGTGGCAGAGATGTTTTCAGCGAAACATCTGCAGCGCCTTTTGAGCAATGTGGAACGCATGATTGCAACAGCATTTTCGGTTGCTGTCAGCTTCTCCGTCCTGTTCATTGTATCAACCGGTGTGATGCTGATGCTGGGCGGTTCCCTTATGACAACGTGATCGGAGGCAGAATGAATGAGATAAAAGCGGTACTGACTGCAGCATGTATGGTGAGTCTGGCAGTCGGGCTGTGCCATGCCCTTAAACCAAGCCAACTCTTCGAAAAACAGGTGCGCTTTCTGATTTCTTTGTTGTTTGTACTTGGACTTGTAAGTCCTGTTCTGACGATTGACTGGCGCACCATGGCAGCGTTCATGCAGGAAACGCCTGCTGCCGCAGAGAATGCACAGCTGGAAACACAGCTTCAATCGCAGCTTCTGGAAGAAACTGCAGTACGGACAGAGACGGCATTGCGTGAATTACTTGCTTCGAACGGGATCCGATGCACAGAGATGGACGTGTCGGTACATATTGATGAGACGAACTGCATATGTATTAGTGAGGTCAGCACAGTGTGCAGTGGTGTCGGGAGAACGACTGACATTCTGCGTGAACAACTAGGGGGGGAGGTGACGATTCATGCTGCAGAAATGGCTTCGTAAGCTGTGCAGTCGGGAACACATGCTCCATGGTATTGTATTGCTTGGGATTCTGGGGATGGGGTGCATTCTTTTGTCCTCTTTCTGGCAGAGTGGCGATCCGGCTGCACAGGCGCAAAACGAGACAGTCTGTGAAACACCGGAGGAATACCGCAGCCGCATGCAGTCCGAGCTTTCTGCGATCCTGTCGGGTATTGCCGGAGTTGGGAGAGCTGAGGTTCTGGTTACTTTGGACGGAACCGAGGAGTATCACTATGCCAAGGAAGGGGATAGTCTGATCACGGACGAGCAGGTGAAAAACCGAAGTACCTATGTTACGATCGGCGGCAGTACAGGGGAAGCATTGGTGGAGTCCGTCACGCATCCTCCGATTACCGGCGTAGTGGTCGCATGTGAAGGAGGTGACCGCAGTACCGTTCAGGAATCCGTTTACCGTGCCGTATCCGTCGCATGCGGCATTTCAACCGCAAAAATCTATGTCACGAAACTGGACAGTGCCGATTAGGCACGAAAGGAGCCGTACTTATGAAAAAACCATCCATCATCATCGGAAAGCGTCAGATCATTCTCTCGTGTCTGACTGCGATGCTTGTCGTTGCAGTTTACATCAACTATTCGCTTTCTAATTCTGATCTGAACGTTACAACGCCATCTTCGGAACTGACCGCTGCACATGAGGGCTACGGTGATCCGGAATTCGTCAATGCACAGCCGGAGGGGGAGCAGACAGCTGCGGAAGCGGATAGCGACGACTTTTTTGCACAGGCAAGACTTGAGAAAACGACAAATCGTGATGAGGCGGTACAGACGCTGCAGATGATCATGGGCGGCGGCGATCTGACAGAGCATGAAATGATCACCACCGCACTCAATGCTGTTGAGGTATCCAATCTCATTGAATGTGAAGGAAATATCGAATCATTGATCAAATCCCAGGGCTTTTCGGACTGTGTTGTGTATCTCGACGGCGAAACTGCGAAGGTTGTTGTCAAGTCCGATGGGCTGGAAGCAGCCGATGCAGCACTGATTAAGGACATCATTCTGGGTGAGGTTTCAATTTCTTCAGAAAATATCAGAATTTTTGAAGTAAAATAGTTGTACTTTTTCAAATTTTCTGGTATAATAGATAGTGAGTAGGTGTTTTACCTGAAAATCATCTGTTATTTTCCAAAATCTGGAATTTTTGATGCATTTAGTCAAAGAAAGGAAGTATCATCATGGATAAAGTACAATCTACAGACCGCACGATCAAAATTTCTGACGAGGTTCTGTGCAGCGTTGCCTCTCTGGCAGTCCGTGACATTGAAGGTGTTGCCCATGTTGCAGCAGGCGGAAGCGGCATCCAGAGCTTTATGACGGAACCAGTGACGATTGAAAATCTCGGCGGCGCCATCTCGGTCACAGTCAGAGTTGTTCTGATGAGCGGCTATCGTGCTGTCAATGTTGCAAAACAGATCCAGCAGACGGTAAAGCAGACTGTGCAGGACATGACCGGCGTGACTGCTGTGAACGTCAATGTAGAGATCAGCGGAATCGAATTCGACGCATAAGCATTGTACCGATATGCAGGAACACCCTGCATATCGGCATGTGTGCATAGGATGAAAAGATACAGGAGGTAACCATGACAAGACGTCAGTGTAGAGAAAATGCATATCTGATTTTATTTGAGGCATCACTTCGTGATGACACCCCCGAGGAGCTGTATGCGATCGCGGAGGAAGTAGAAGAAATTACAGTCGATGACAATGTCAAGCAGCTTGTGGAAGGGGTTCTTTCCCACACAGAGGAGCTTGATGAGATCATTGCGTCCTATAGTAAAAAACGTGCTGTCAGCAGAATTGCCAAGATTAATCTGATCCTGCTGCGCATGGCAATTTTTGAGATCCGCTATATGCCGCAGACACCTGTGAATGTTGCAGTCAGCGAGGCAGTTGCGATCTCCCAGAAGTACACCTATCAGGACGATACCGCCTTCATTAACGGTGTGCTCGGTGCATACAGCCGCAGTCTGCCCGCACGGGAAGAAACCGTGCAGGAGGAGGCGTAATGTCCCTTTATCTGGGCATTGATACCAGCAATTATACCACGTCCGCTGCACTGTATGACAGCGTGCAGCATACGATCGTCCAATCGAAAAAACTGCTTCCCGTCAAGCCCGGTGAAAAGGGACTGCGTCAGAGTGATGCTGTGTTCCATCACACCGTGCAGCTTCCGGAGATTCTCTCGCAGCTGGCGATTCCGCAGAATGCGCTGGCGGGCATCGGCGTGTCCGTTCGTCCGAGAAATGCAGAAGGCTCCTATATGCCCTGTTTTCTCTGTGGGGAAGGAACCGCACAAATGCTCGGACAGGTGCTTCATGTTCCGGTTTATCGGACAAGCCACCAGATCGGGCATATTCTGGCGGCGCTGTATTCCGCAGATGCATTATCCTGGGTGCAGCGGTCATTTGTGGCATTCCACGTCAGCGGCGGCACAACGGATTGTGTGTTCTGTGAGCCGGATGCGGATGCGCTGATGCGTATTACCCCGCTCGGTTCTTCGCTTGATCTTAAGGCGGGACAGGCCGTGGACAGAGTTGGTCTGATGCTCGGACTGCAGTTTCCCTGTGGAATTGCGCTCGAGCAGCTTGCAATGCAGAGCGAACGGGAATTCCGTTATAAGCCCACCATGAAGGGGCTGGACTGCTGTCTTTCCGGACTGGAGAACCAGTGTGCAGCAGCCATTCGCAAGGGCGAACCGCCCTGTGATGTTGCAAAACGATGTCTGTGTGCGATTTCCGATGTGATTCTGGAAATGACAAAGCGTGTACTTGCGGAGAAAGGCTGCTATCCGATCGTCTATGCAGGCGGCGTGATGTCCGATCTGCTCATACAGCAGCGATTGCAGTGTGTACCGGATGCAGTCTTTGCAAAGCCTGCGTTCTCCTGCGACAATGCCGCAGGTACTGCGATCTTTGCAGCGATCCGTGCTGAACAGACGGGGGCGTAATATGGCAGTATTGACCGTTTCACAAATTAACCGTTACATGGCATCCAGGATCCGGGATGACCACAATCTTCAGCGGTTTATGATCAAGGGTGAGATTTCCAATTTCACAGCGCATCGTTCGGGACATTTCTATTTTTCCCTGAAGGATGCCGATAGCGTCATCAAAGCAGTCATGTTCCGCAGCATGGCGTCACGTCTGCGCTTTATGCCGGAAAATGGCATGCATGTCATTCTCAGCGCCGGTCTGACTGTGTATGAACGGGACGGCGTTTATCAGTTGAATGTCACAGATATGCAGCCTGAAGGAATCGGTGCTGTTCGTCTTCAGCTGGAACAGCGGATCAAAAAACTCCGTGCTGAGGGATTGTTTGAAGAGTATGCAAAACGTCCCATTCCCGTTATGCCGCACACCATTGGTGTCATTACATCGGGAACGGGTGCTGCTTTACAGGATATTCTGCAGATCCTGCAGCGTCGCTGTCCGATCGTTTCGGTGAAATTATTTCCCGTTCTGGTGCAGGGCGAGCGTGCGCCGCAGTCCATCTGCCGTGCCCTCATGCTTGCACAGGCACATGACTGTGATGTGATCATTCTTGGCAGGGGCGGCGGTGCCGCCGAGGATCTGCAGGCATTCAATGCGGAAAGTGTTGCCTATGCCATGTATGATTGTACGGTGCCCATTATTTCTGCCGTCGGACATGAAACGGATGTGACCATTGCAGATGCGGTCGCAGACCGCCGTGCACCCACACCCTCTGCAGCCGCAGAACTTGCAGTACCCGATATCCGCCATATGGATGAAAAAATTGTGATTGCACAGCGGCAGCTGACAGCGGTGTACCGTGCACGTCTCGGAAGGGAAGTGCAGTCTTTGGAACGGCTGCGCAACCGGCTGCAGCTCTGTTCACCGCAGCAGCGATTCCGGCTTCAGGAGGAGAAGCGCCGTCAGCTCACAGAACGTCTGCAGAAAAATATGCAGCTTTATCTGGAGCGAAAGCTGACCGCCTATACAGCATTACAGGAAAAGCTGATGCAGCTCGATCCCCTGCGTGTTCTGCAGCGTGGTTATGCAGCAGTCTATGATCAGGATGGGAATATCCTGCCTTCCGTGCGTTCTGTCGGGCAGCAGGATATCATAAAGGTTCGTTTGCAGGACGGCACACTAACAGCAAAGGTGGAACAAATTGATGCATTATGAGGAACAAATGAAGCGTCTGGCAGAAATTACCTCCATGCTTGAACATGAACAGCTTTCTCTTGAGGAAGCAGCGAAGCTCTATGCAGAGGGAATGCAGCTTTCGGCGCAGTGTCATAAAATTTTACAGGAAGCGGTACTCTCCGTTCAGGAAATACCGGTGCCGCTTGGTGAGGATGAGTGAATATCATGAGTGATGTGAAAACACAGCTTCAGAGTTATGCTGAAAGACTTGAGCAATTTATGCTTTCCAAAGTTGCACAGATGCAGGCATCCACTTCAATGGAACTGGACTCTCTGTACGATGCCATGCGGCATTCCCTTTCCGCTGGCGGTAAGCGGATCCGCCCGGTACTGATCTATGAATTCTGCAAGATCTGCGGTGGTGCGCCCGAACTTGCAGATGCAGCCGCATGCGGCATGGAGATGACACATACATCGTCCCTGATTTTTGATGATCTGCCGGCGATGGATGATGATGATCTTCGCCGTGGTAAGCCTTCCTGCCACAAGGCATTCGGTGAAGCGACTGCGATTCTTGCCGGTGACGCTCTTATCTGCGCACCGTTTATGCTGATCGCCAATGACCCGCATCTGACAGCGGAGCAGAAGGTTGCGCTGATTGCCGTGCTTTCAGAGCGTGAAGGTGCAAACGGTATGGTCGGCGGTCAGGTAATGGATATGAAGTTTGAAACACAGGATATCGTCACAGCGGAAGACCTGACGACAATGTGTCTTGGAAAAACAGGTGCGCTCATGGAAGCCTCCTGCAAGATGGGCTGTATCTGCGGCGGCGGAACCCCCGAACAGCAGGAAGCCGCTGCTGCTTATGGTCGGAGCATTGGTCTAGCATTCCAGATCATTGATGATATTCTCGATGTTACCAGTACCGCTGAAATGCTTGGCAAGCCGATCGGCAGTGATGCTGAGGAAGAAAAGAAAACCTTTGTTACTGTACTCGGTATTGAAGAAGCACAAAAAAAGGCTGCGGAATTGACACAATTTGCTCATGCGCAGCTGGAGTTGTTTGAACATACGGAATTTTTGCATGCTCTGACAGATGAGCTTCTGGTGCGTGTGCAGTAAAGAAAGTGGGGAATTTGATGTATAATCCGATTATGTGTGCAGGCTTTTTTGGTTGGGCAAGTGCACAGCTGCTGAAGTTTATTCTGTTCTTTTTTCAGCATTCTGATTTCAAGGTAGAACGACTCTATGGTTCCGGCGGTATGCCGAGTTCTCATTCCGCATTGGTTTGTGCGGCAACTGCTGCAGCAGCGAGAACCGATGGATGGGGTTCTTCCTCCTTCGCTGTACTGTGTGTACTCAGCGTGATCGTCATGTATGATGCAGCCGGTGTCCGCCGTGCAGCTGGTATGCATGCCAAGGAACTGAATCTGATCCGCCTCAAGCTCTTCAAACAGGAGGGCGCTTCGGAAACAAAGAAAAAAGAACTTAAGGAATTGCTGGGACATACGCCGCTGCAAGTGTTCTGTGGTGCTGTACTGGGTATTGTTGTAGGTGTACTTGTTCCGCTGGCAGTGTGATAATTATGGATATGATAAATAATCTTGAAAAGATTCCGGAGAATCAGGAAATCCGCCTTGAGGATCTGCAGTTGCCGCAGGATCTGAAGCGGCTGAGTCTGTATCAGTGCCGCAAGCTGGCGAAAGAAATCCGTGCACTCATGGTGCGTGTGATTTCAAAAAACGGCGGGCATCTCGCCTCAAATCTTGGTGCGGTAGAATTGACCATGGCACTGCATCGTGTGTTTGATTCTCCGCAGGACAAGTTTGTCTGGGATGTCGGTCATCAGTGCTACACGCATAAAATTCTGACCGGCAGAGTCAAAGAGTTCCGTACCATTCGTAAGGAGAATGGTATTTCCGGATTTCCAAAGCCTGAGGAATCACCGCATGACAGCTTCATCAGTGGTCACAGCAGTACCTCGGTTTCAGTTGCATGCGGAATTGCCGAGTCCATGCGTCTGAAAGGGGATCCGCATCATGTTGTTGCGATCATCGGTGATGGCGCCATGACCGGCGGACTTGCCTATGAGGGACTCAATAACGGCGGAAAACTGAAAAATCTGATTGTTATCCTTAATGATAATAATATGTCCATCTCCGGTAATGTCGGAGCAGTTTCTGGCTATTTACGCTCCATTCGTGAGAAGGAGAGCTACGTCCGTACCAAGCAGGCAGTCGAAAAGGTATTGGTCAACACGCCCCATGTCGGTATGCCCGTTGCTAAGGTGCTCAAAGGTACCAAGGACGGCGTAAAAAATATGCTTGTCCGTCAGGCAACGCTTTTTGAGCAGATGGGATTTGTGTACTTTGGTCCTGTGGACGGACATAACCAGCAGGATCTTGAGGATGTGCTCCGTACTGCAAAACGCTGTCAATCACCGGTATTCATCCATGTCAAAACGGTAAAGGGAAAAGGCTATCTGCCTGCAGAAAAGAACCCGAGCCAGTTCCATGGCGTCTCCAAATTTGATGTGATGACGGGAAATCCCGAGGTTTCCGGTGCTGACTGCTACTCAACAGTATTCGGTAAGGAACTGACACGTCTGGCAAAGGAAGATAAACGCATCTGTGCAATTACCGCTGCGATGAAATACGGTACAGGGCTGCAGTACTTTGAAGCCGAGGTGCCTGAGCGCTTTTTCGACGTTGGCATTGCTGAACAGCATGCCGTCACATTTGCAGCCGGTCTTGCAAGTGCAGGGATGATTCCCGTTTTTGCTGTGTATTCGACCTTTCTCCAGCGTTCCTACGATCAGCTGATCCACGATGTGGCGATTGCTGGACAGCATGTGGTCCTTGGGATCGACCGTGCAGGCGTGGTCGGCGAGGATGGTGCGACCCACCACGGCATGTTCGATGTACCGATGCTTACTTCCGTTCCCGGTGCTGTGATCTATGCACCGGCGTGCTATGAAGAACTGCGTCTGTGTATGAAGGAAGCGATTCTGCATGACCATGGACTATCTGCGATCCGGTATCCGAGAGGAAGCGAAAAGGAAATGTGTTTCTCCATGGATACGCTGAATGCGGATTACACCTATACAGAAGCTGAGAATGCAGAGATCCTCCTGATCTCCTATGGCAGGGTTTATGATGCACTCTATCGTGCACATTGCACCTGCATGCGCAGCTATTATCCGAGCAGCCTTCTGAAGCTTACCAAAATCTTCCCGCTTTCCGATGCTTTAACGCAGATTGCAAAATCCTATCAAACAGTCATTTTCTTTGAGGAGAGTATGGGAAACGGTGGTATTTCTGCTTTGTTTGGAACCGCACTGGCAGAAAACGGATTTACCGGAAATTATATGCGTGTGACCTGTGACAAGTTTATCCGTCATGCGTCCATTCCTAAGATTCTGGATGAACAGGAGTTATCAGAGGCAGCTGTCTGCCGTTATATTTATGAATATGGAAAAAAGAATTGATATTGTGATGGTGGAACGGGGACTGTGCAAAAGCCGTTCCCGTGCGAAATCTTTGCTGAAAGAGGGGATTGTCCTGAAAAATGGCAAGGTATGTACCAAACCTTCCGAGTCAGTAAGCGATGCGGATGCGCTTTCACTCGCAGGTGAGGACATTCCCTATGTCGGTAGAGGGGGATTGAAACTCGAAGAAGCACTGCGCTGTTTTCCGGTGCAGGTTTCCGGAAAAGTCTGTCTGGATGTTGGTGCCTCCACCGGTGGATTTACCGACTGCATGCTGCAGAATGGTGCCGCACAGGTCTATGCCGTGGATGTCGGACACAATCAGCTCGATCCGTCGCTGCTGTCCGACGAGCGTGTTATCAGTCTCGAGGGGACGGATATCCGCATAATGCCGCAGGAGATCCTGCAGGCTCGACCGGGATTTTGCTGTGTTGATGTTTCCTTCATTTCTCTGACCATGATACTGCCGTCCGTTTATCGGCTGACCGATGACCATGCGGAGTGTGTAGTGCTGATCAAGCCGCAGTTTGAAGCCGGAAAAGCACATATCGGCAAAAAGGGGATTGTAAAATCCGAATCTGTCCATGTGCGTGTGATTGAGGAGCTGCTTGCTTTTGCCAGAACAGTCGGCTTTACGGTACATGGACTCTGCCTTTCACCGATCCGTGGCGGAAGCGGTAATACTGAATATCTTGCCTGCCTGAAAAAAGGAGATACTGCACCGGAACCGAAGATTGTTCCTGCAGATATTGTGAAACAGGCAGGACTGAACAGGTGAGAAAAATGCTGAATATTGCGATTTATCCGAATTTTCAGAAAAAGAATGCACTGCCCTGTGCCAGACAGGTCTGCGACCGTCTGCATGCGCTCGGGGCAGCGATTTACATGGATGAAGCCTATTGCGCAGAATTTTCGGAACAGGAATACATCCATTACGGGATTTTTTCTTCCCTTGTATATGCTATGGATATTGTCATTGCCATCGGCGGTGACGGTACCATTCTGCGCTGCGCAAAACAGATGATCTCCTCCAAGGCGCTGCTGCTCGGTATCAATACCGGGCATCTTGGATTTATGGCGACGCTGGAAGCGGATGAGCTTGATGAGCTCGCTCGTCTGTTCCGGGGGGATTATCATGTGTCCAGACGTATGCTGTTCAAGGGCGAGCTGCACGGAGAAGGGAAGAAAACCTGTTTTACGGCGCTCAACGACATCGCTGTTTCCGGTCTGTACGGCAAAGTTTTTGACTTTTCTGTTTATGCGGACGATATGCAGATCGGCAGATACCGTGCGGACGGGATGGTATGCAGTACGCCGACCGGCTCAACTGCTTATGCACTTTCTGCCGGTGGCCCATTGATGGAACCGGAGCTTTCGTGTTTTGAAATCACGCTGATCTGTCCTCATTCTCTTTTCAATCGTCCGCTGATCATGTCATCGGACAGACGGATCACCATTCGTCACACAGCGGGATCCGAGCGGAGTATTTACTTGAGTGCGGACGGTGAGCCGCCTGTTTCGTTTCCGCCGTCCTATCAGCTTGATATCCGTAAATCCAAGCACGAGATTTCCCTTTTGATGCTGCGTGATAATGGATTTTATGAATCGGTCAACCGTAAACTGATGCAGTCCATCAAGGGCTTTTCTGACAGCTGATCCATGGAGGATAGATCATGAAATATGCAAGACAAAAGGCGATATTGGAGCTGATTCGTTCCAACGTCGTCAGCAATCAGGATGCTTTGCAGGCGCTGCTCAAAGACAGCGGATTTCCGGTAACGCAGGCAACGATTTCCCGAGATATCCGTGAGCTGAACCTGATCAAAAAAGCAGATGTCAATGGAGTCTATCGCTATGTGGTGACGGATATCCCGATGCCCCACGCAGATTATTTTGCCGGGAACATCCTGATGGTGGATTATGCCGGAAATACGGTTGTGATCAAATGCCGCAGCGGTACAGCGCAGGCTGTCTGCACCGAAATTGATCATATCGTCCGTCCGGAAGTTGTTGGTACGATCGCAGGCGACGATACCATTTTTGTGCTGGTGCGTTCAAACGAACATGCTAAGCGCTTTGCAGCGGATCTGCTGCAGGAAATACAAAGCAGGTGAGTTATGTTAGAAGAACTGTATATTGAGAATCTTGCGGTCATTGAGAAGGCGTGCATCAGCTTTCGCAATGCATTCCATGTGTTTACCGGTGAGACCGGTGCCGGAAAATCCATTCTGATCCATGGTATCCAGGCAGTTCTTGGGCAGCGAGTTTCTAAGGACTGGGTGCGTACCGGATGTGAACGTGCCGCTGTCACAGCGCTGTTCACCAATTTGTCCGATGAAGTCATGGAGCTCCTTGCGGAGATGGCGGTTTCCTGTGATGAACGCCAGGTGACGTTGACTCGTGAGATCCGTGCTGACGGCGGCAGCATCGGCAGGATTAATGGTAAAACGGCATCGGTTTCGGCACTCCGTGAGATTGGAACGCTCCTGATCTCCATTCATGGTCAGCATGATAACCAGATCCTGCTTTCGTCTGAGCATCATCTGCAGGTGCTCGATGAATTTGGCGGAAATCCTACCTTTCTCACCGCATATCAGAAATCCTTCCGTCAGCTCCAGAATATTGCCAGAGAGCTGGGAAAACTCAAGCGTGAGGAACAGTATCGCAAACAGCGGATTGCGCTGATGCAAAAACAGATTCAGGAAATCGGTGCTCTCAATCCCAAGCCGGGAGAGGAAGAAGAGCTGGAAACTGCCTTGATGCAGGCGGAAAATGCCGAACGCATCATGAGCGCACTTTCCACGGGTGCGGGTATCCTGTATAGCGATGCGGATGATACTGTTGTGGAACAGCTCCTTGCCGTCATGCAGCAGCTTCGGGACATCGAGGATACATTCCCGGGTACGGATCAGCTGAGTGAACGTTTGAAGGCTGTCATGATCGAAGTGAAGGATATTTCAGAAGACCTGCAGCGTATGGCAGACGGTGTGAGCCTTGATGAAGCAAGAGCACAGAAGCTCCGCCAGCGTTATCATGCAATCTCGCAGGTAAAAAAACAATTCTTCTGTGATTTTGATGAACTGCTGACGCTTTATGAAAGCGCTACGTCGGAAATGGAAACAATGCAGGAGGATGATGACCGCATTGCTGCGCTGGAAGCGCAGAAGCAGGAACTCCTTGCCGATGTGACGGAGAAAGCCAGGGCGCTCTCTGCTTACCGGGAAGAGACCGGCAACCGTTTTGTGGAACGAGTTTCAGAAGAACTGCGATTCCTTGATATGCCGAATGTGGTGCTCACCGTGCAGCAGGAAAAAGGAAAACTGACCATCCAGGGCAGAGATACAGTGACATTCCTGATCTCAGCAAATAAGGGTGAGCTCCCGAAGCCTATTTCCAAAATTGCATCAGGCGGTGAGCTTTCCAGAATCATGCTGGCGCTCAAATCCGTCATTGCTGACCGTGACAGTATTCCTACGCTTATTTTTGATGAGATTGATACGGGTGTCAGCGGCAAGGCAGCACAAAAAATCGGCATTAAGCTGCGTGAGATCAGCCGCAGTCGTCAGGTACTCTGCGTGACCCATCTTTCTCAGATCGCTGTCATGGCGGATACCCACTATATGATCGAAAAACATACTGAAAACGACCGCACGGTCACACAGGTACATCTGCTTGATTTTGACGGCAGAGTGGAAGAAATTGCCCGTATTATGGGCGGTGAGAATCCCAGTGACCTGATGCTCGAGAACGCAAGGGAAGAGCTTCGTCGAGTGGCGGAATCCTGAAGGAGGAAACAGAATGGGACCTTATGAATATGTTGTCGCTGATATTCAAGGCGACTATGCGCAGCTCAGACGTACGGATATTGACAGTGAAGAAATCATGCCCATTGCGATGGCACTTCTGCCGATGGGCTGTGATATCGGAACAAAGCTCCGCTGGCAGTGGGGCATCTATGAAATCATTGATTAATCCAAAATAAAGGATGTACACCTATGAAAGAACTCAGGAAGCTGATCGGGATCCTTTCCGAAGGCAATGTTTATATTCAGATGCACAATTATCCTGACCCCGATGCAATTGCATCGGCATTCGGTCTGCAGCATCTTCTGGCTCATTATCAGATTCCATCGACGATCTGTTATGACGGCACCGCTGAAAAACTTTCAGCACAGGTCATGCTGACCAATTTCGGCATTGAGATGAAACAGATCTCTGAATTGACTTCTATGACAGAACAGGATAAGATCGTGACTGTGGATTCCCAGAAGTACAATTCCAACCTCACCGATCTGATCGGCGATGAAGTGGCATGTATTGACCATCATCCGACGATGATTCCCTGCGAGTATTGCTACAAGGACGTCCGGATTGTTGGTGCATGCTCTTCTATGATCGCAGAATACTTCTTTGACAATGATATTCCGCTTCCGCAGAATGTTGCATCGGCACTTGTATATGGCATTAAGATGGATACCGCTGATTTTTCCCGTGGTATGACGCAGTTTGATGTTGAGATGTACGCAAAACTTTTCCCGCATGCGGATAATGATCTTCTTGATCGTATGAAGATCAATACTATGGAATTTGCCGATCTGAAGGCATACGGCAGTGCGATTGAGAATATTCGTGTATTTGGCAATGTTGGTTATGCATATATTCCGTTTGCGTGCCCTGATGCCCTTATTGCGATGATTTCTGATTTTATTCTGGCGCTTGATATCATTGAATTCAGTGTGATATACGCAGTGCGTGACAACGGCTACAAATTCTCTGTGCGCTCGGAGATTCCGGAGCTGCATGCCGGGAAAATTGTCCATGCAGCACTCTCTGGCATTGGCAGCGGTGGCGGTCATGCCAGAATGGCAGGAGGATTTGCGGATGGTGCAAAGCTGCCCTCCGATGAAGCGCTTCGCAATCACGATCTTCGCCGTCGTTTCGAAGCTGCAATTGCGCAGGTCTGATTGCTGCTTCTGCGCAAACGTTCAAATTTTGTTTTCGAATGGAGCATCTGATATGAAAAAACGCACAGCAAAGAAGTACAAAATGACGCCACGCACGCTTCTGCTTTCTCTTTCTGCAGGACTGCTGCTTGCGTCGGGTATGATATTTCTCTTTCTGTATTTAAATACTGAACCTAAGATTCTGCCTGAAAGAATCGCTTGTGCGGAAGCTGCGGTCGATGCCACTTTGTTCGTAAAGGAAACAGAGCCGACTACAGAACCGACGGAGCCGACAACGGAGCCGATTACTTACGAAATGCAGATTGATCTGCAGACGGTCAAGGATCACAACGCTGCGAATGCGGATGTGATCGGATGGGTCTATATCCAGGATACCCCCATCAACTATCCGATCGTACAAGCCAAGGACAATTACTATTACATGGACAAGAACTGGAAAGGACAGTACAGCTTCAGCGGCAGTATTTTTGCCGACTGGCGATGCCGGATTGACAGAAGTGAAAATTCCCTGCTTTATGGACATAATATGGGAAATGGCACCATGTTCCATGCTGTCAAGTATTATAAGGATGCAGAATGGGGGAATGAGCATCTCTATTTTGAAGTGGCAACACTTGAGAAGCGGTTTCTCTACAAAGCGGTATCCGTTAATGTGATCTATGGTGAGGAAGGTGCTGATTTCACTTATTGGAACTGTGTGGAGATGAATAAGCGGGAGTATGAGGAATTTATTCAGAATATCTATGATACCTCGACTGTCTGGTATGGAGATACAGAGCAGCTGCCGGAATTCGGGAAAGACCGCATGATTGCACTGCAGACCTGTAATTCCGGTGCAAGTGACGGTATGCGCTGCGTACTCTTTGCACAGTGCCTTGGCGAATATTGAGGAGCGTTAACCATTTCATGAAATATGAACATACTGTCCGAGCCTGCTTTGTCGGCTATGTTGTGCAGGCGATCATCAACAATTTTGTACCGCTTCTGTTCCTGACACTGCAATCCGAATACCAACTGACGCTTTCACAGATCACCGCATTGGTGACGGTTAATTTTGCAGTACAGCTCAGTGTTGATCTGATTTCAGCAAAATATGTAGACCGCTTGGGTTATCGGGGATGCATCGTTGCAGCGCATTTTCTGGGTGCTGCAGGACTTGTGGGACTGACGATTCTCCCGCAGCTATTTCCGAATCCCTACATCGGACTGCTTCTCTCCGTTGTGATCTATGCAGTTGGCGGGGGATTGCTGGAAGTGCTGGTCAGTCCCATTGTAGAGGCCTGTCCCACAGAGCATAAGGAAAAGACCATGAGTCTGCTCCACTCTTTTTACTGCTGGGGTCAGGTTGCGGTGGTGCTGCTCTCCACGCTGTTTTTCTTCTTATTTGATATCGGATTCTGGCGAATCCTGTCACTCTTTTGGGCGATCATCCCGGTTTGCAATGGCATCATTTTTCTGAAGGTTCCGATTGCTTCGTTATTGGAGGAACATGAAACTTCAATGTCCCTTTCGGAACTGCTGCGCAGCCGTCTTTTCTGGATCTTTTTACTTTTGATGACATGTGCTGGTGCCAGTGAGCTTTCTGTCAGCCAGTGGGCTTCTGCTTTTGCGGAGAAAGGTCTCGGCGTAGCGAAAACGGTGGGAGATCTTGCCGGACCGATGATGTTTGCTGTACTCATGGGTACTGCACGACTGCTGTATGGAAAATATGGTGATCGGATTGACCTTTTCAAATTTATTTTATGCAGCAGTATTCTATGTGTTGCAGCGTATCTTCTGACCGGATTAAGCGGTATTCCCGTGCTGAGTCTGGTAGGATGTGCAGTTTGTGGTTTTTCGGTTGGCATCCTTTGGCCGGGTGTATTCAGTCTCGCAGCATCCTCATTGAAACGTGGGGGAACGGCAATGTTTGCACTGCTGGCATTGGCGGGAGATGTTGGCTGTTCAGGAGGACCTACACTGGTTGGTGCTGTGACCGATACATTTGGCGGAAACCTGAACATCGGTTTGACAACTGCTGTGATCTTTCCGGTTTTACTACTGGCTGCATTGCTCCTATACATGAAAGAAACCAATAATACCCGATAATATGAAAAAAGAGATTCCTATCTTGAACTGACCCCAAAAAGTTAGACAAAGAAAAATAAACAAATCTATGCAAAGCGACTAAGCGGCAAGCTTGGTCGCTTTGCTGCACTATGCAGCGATGGCGAGACGGTATTCAACAGGTGACATTCCATCGAGTTTCAACT
>JAZPZJ010000002.1:0-19289 GCA_045544635.1 Oscillospiraceae bacterium | reverse complement strand
CCCAGATCCTCCGGCGGTGCATAGGCGGCACATGCGTCATACCTCGCCGCACGCATTGCCATGAAAATCGCAAGCCTGCGTGAAGTATCCACATTTTTCATATCCTCCGGCAGACTTTCCACAATGTGTTCCGCCGTTTTGTCCTGAAAAATCCCCTCCCTGCTCATCGCCGCCTTTCCATACAGCGGAATGAACAGGGTTTTGCTTTCGTTCGTCATCAGAGCAGCCTTTCATAGAGCCTGAATGATGGGATTTCTGGAATGTTTCGCAGAAGATCATATTCTCCGGCAAAGGTGAACCCCAGTTCTTCGTAGAGATTTTGCGCCGGATAATTTCCGGGTACGACGTCCAGACGAATGGAACGATAGCCACGTTCCTGCGCCTGCCGGATGCAGAATTCCACCATGCATTTGCCGATGCCCTGACCATAGGCGGCAGGGGAGACCGCAAGGGTATGAATGACGAGAAATTCCCCGTTCTGCAAAGGGAGTTTCCAATCTCCGACTTCATATGCCCCCTGCGGATCGTCATTGAGGATGAAACCGCCGACAACAGTGCCGTGCTCCATACAAAGATACTGCGAACCGGATTCGATTGCCAGCCGTGTGCTTTCTTTGCCCGGATAAGCACCAGGCGTCCATTTCGGGAAATTGATGTGAGCGGCAAGATATGCCGTCACTTCGTCATAAAACGCTGCAGCAGCGTCGAGCTGCTCCATAGTGCAGTGAATGATTTCCATATGATTTGCCTCCTTATTCAGCTTCCAGTAAGAACAGCTGCGAATCAAAATCAGAGGAGACACGCTGTCCCTCTCTGCGTTCTCCCACAGAAGCGTCCGAGATCAGCAGCCCGAAATGCATCAGTTCATCGCCGCAGGCGCTGTAGGTGTGATCGCCTCCGGTAATGCGGTAGCGCAGGTCTGCATCCAGTCCCGTGAGACGTACTTTGCGGAACGGACTGAGCGGAAGATTCAGTGTTTTATATACGCCGCAGACTGCCCGGCGCCTGTCCTCGGATACGGTGAGCCAGATGGCTTCATTTGTATCAAAAGGACTTTGCAGGCGGTAGAACGTTCCGAACTGGAAGATCGTGCGGTGTTGTTTGTAGAAAGCGATCTGTGCCTTGATCTGGCGGATCTCTTCTTCGGGAAGCCAGCAAAGGTTCATCTCATAGCCAAATGCCCCGAAGTAAGCCGTATTAGCCCGGGTGTGCAGGGGTGTGCTGCGATTGGTCAGCCAGTTGGGAACCCCGGCAACATGTGCACCGATGCTGCTGATGGGGTAAGCGTACGAGGTACCGTGCTGCACGAGTACACGCTCATGCGCATCCGTTGTATCCGATGCCCAGCACTGCGGCGCATAATAGAGCATGCCGGCATCGAATCTGCCGCCGCCGCTGGAGCAGGATTCGAAGAGAATATGGGGGAATCGGCGGAGCAGCCGTTCATACAGTGCATAGACGCCCAGAATGTAGCGATGGTAGACCTCCCCCTGCCGTTCCGGAGGAAGAGCAGGACTGTAAACTTCTGTCATGGAGCGGTTCATATCCCATTTGACATAGGAAATTTCCGCTTCGGACAGGACTTTTTCCATCTGTGCATAAATGCAGTCCACGACCTCGGGACGAGAAAAATCAAGTACATACTGATTTCTGCCGTGGGAAGCGGTACGCTCCGGTGTCTGGAGGATCCAGTCAGGATGCGCCCTGTAGAGGTCGCTGTCCTTGTTGACCATTTCCGGCTCGAACCAGAGACCGAACTGCATGCCCATTGCAGTGATTTTTTTCGAAAGACCTGCAATCCCGTCCGGAATTTTGTCTAGATTCGGGTACCAGTCCCCAAGTCCGGCGGTATCGTCATTGCGCTTGCCGAACCAGCCGTCATCGAGCACGAACAGCTCAATGCCGCAGTCCTTGGCTTTTTCCGCAAAATCAAGGATCTTCTTTTCGTCGAAGTCGAAGGTCGTTGCCTCCCAGCTGTTCATGAGGATCGGACGTTCCCTGTCACGCCATGTTCCTCTTGCCAGGCGGCTGCGCAGGAGTTTGTGGCTTTCCAGACTCAGCCCGTTCATGCCCTCGTCGGAATAAAATAACAGCGCTTCGGGCGTCTGGAAGCACTCGCCCTGTGCAAGCTGCCAGCAGAATCCTCTTGGATGAATGCCCTGCAGCACACGGGTCACGCCATAGTTATCCACCTCCGCAGCGGAGAGAAAATTTCCGCTGTAGACGAGATTGAAGCCATAGACTTCGCCCGCAGTTTCGGTCGTGTGGGGACGCTTGAGCAGGATGAACGGATTGTGGTTGTGGCTGGAATGTCCTCGGACACTTCCCACGGACTGCATGCCGCAGCGCAGCGGCGCACTGCTCACATGGCGTTCCCTTGACCATGCGCCGGAAAACTGCATGAATTCAAACTCGCTGTCGTAGAGATCAATCGCCATGCTCATGGCGGAATCGAGCATTACTGTTTCACCATGATTGATAAACGCAGTGCTGCGTGCGATACAGCAGACATCCCGGAATACTGTGTAGCGCAGGATCAGGTCGATCTGCGTAACGGGATCATGCAGTGTGATTTCGAGCGTCTCAGCCTCTGCGTCGTCTTCGCAGTATGTGGAAGGAAGCCCCGGAAGTTGCGGCTTTCCTGCAAGGATACGGTGCCCTGCATAGCGGAAATCAGAGATTGCGCTGCCGTTTTTTTGTCGGATGCAGAATGCGGGTGTGCGAAAATCCGCACTGCCGCCGCAGGGATATTCCTGCCGCTGGTGCTCTGTGGAAAAAAGTGCATCACCGGGCATCGGGAATGCAGTCAGGGGTCTGGGCGCCATTTCCTGCATGTGGCTGTAGCTGTCACGGCTGCGGATGGCTTTGCCGAAATAACGGTGACCGAGCTGTTCGTTCTGCATCACGGCAAGAATATAGCTGATCCTGCCGTTTGTCAGATGGAAACTGCGGTCGGATTCGTTGTATGTAATCATTTGGAACACTCCTTTAGTCAAATGGCCAGAGGTCTGAATTCTTCTTCAGATGGCAGAAACGCAGCAGCAGGTAGTCCCCCTCTTCCAGTGAGATCTGCGCAGTGCTGCCGGATTCCAATGTACCCTCAGATCTGAGGGTTTCTTCGCTTTGTGAAAGTGATGTGAACACGCTGTATTCAGCCTGTTCCGTAGAATTTTCGCAGACAATGGTATAGGTGCCCGCTTTTATGTCCCTGCCGATTTTGAAAAGACCGCTGTTTGCAAACGGATCAAGCCGGCTTTCACCGCTGCTTTCATAAAGATACGCATAGCGCAGTATAATGAATTGTCCGTCCTCAAGCACCATGATCGTATTGTCTTCCAACCAGCTGCGGCGGAGCTTCGTTTCCTCAGAAAGTGACGCATCTGTGTAAACTGCAAGATAGCCGCGGGGTGTCTCTTCATCGGAATCCATCATTTCGGCTGTAATCACATATTCTCCCGCCGGAAGATCTACGCCGATTTCATAGGTGCCGTCCCCGAAGCATCCCTCCGGGATCTTCTGCGCCGCTTCCGCCGAATCAGGTGAAGCCGCTTCCGGCACCGCTGTTTTGAGTGCATGTTTTTCTTTCCCGAATTCCCAGAGCATCACAGGACGCAGACTCAGACGGCAGAAATTTCCGGTATCAAGATAATCTCCCCATCTAAGGGTCACAACCGTGCTCCCGTCCGTCGGAACCACATCTTGCTGGCGCAGTCCGCAAAGTGCGCCGTCTTCCCCGATCTGCGTGTACACATGATAGGAATCCTGATAGATCGCACTGGTATTCTTGATGACATAAACCCCCGGCAGCAGATCCCGTCCGACACGGAACACGCCGCTGTGAGCGAAGGGACGGAGCAGACTCGGCTTGCTGCTCTGGTACATGCAGCCGTACTTAAGCTCGACAAACTGCCCATCTTTCAATGTAAAGATCACATTGCGGTTGTCTGCAAAATCATAATCAAGGATATGGATGGTATGCGGATCTGTCTGGTACACATTCCCGGAAACACGCCCGAACATGCCGGGTGCTTCGGCAACTGCCACATATTCCCCGGCAGGAATATCCACACCGACTTCGTAAATGCCCGGCTTGATCTTATAAAATTCCGGAATGATACTGTTCCATACAATCCAGCACAGCAGCGCAGCGCAGAGCGTACCGCCGATGGCGAATAGTTTGCTGCGTTTGGAGCACGCCGTCAGTGCTGTGCCGCATCTGCGGCAGAACTGTTTCTGAAATGAGATCCGTTTGCATTGCCTGCAGTATTTCACCGCCCTGCCTCCTTTGGGTTCTGTTATTGTGATTATACCATAATTCCTTGCGGAATGCAAGCATTGACAAACTACAGGATTTGTGCTATGATGAAAAAGGAACAAATGCAGAAAGGGAGTACCTCCATGGAAACCAGAGTTGCCATCATCGGTATTA
The DNA here is from genome assembly GCA_045544635.1 of Oscillospiraceae bacterium. Classification (GTDB taxonomy): domain Bacteria; phylum Bacillota; class Clostridia; order Oscillospirales; family Ruminococcaceae; genus UBA3855. Next base: position 14,860 of record JAZPZJ010000002.1, on the reverse strand, counting down.
TTGTAGAAAACAGTGAATCCGTCACCACACTCAACGCCATCCTGCATGAATATGGTGCGTACATCATCGGCAGAATGGGGATTCCCTATCACGAGCGTGGGATCAATATCATCAGCGTTGCCGTGGATGCGCCGCAGAACGTGATCAGCGCCATTTCGGGTAAGATCGGCAGACTGCCGGGCATCTCCGCAAAGACGGTGTATTCAAACGTGACGGGGGATGTATCACAGAAAAGCGGTACTCCATCATAGAGTACCGCTTTGCTTTTTATACAAACCCGATTTCCTTGACATCCAGCATTCCCTCACCGCTGTAATGCAGATACAGTGCATGTGTACCGTTTTTTGCCTGCACGGGGATTTCTGCCGTTGTCCAGCCCTCGCAGGGACGCAGCTGCATGGTGCCGATGGTGCCGTTTTCTGTGGCGATCCGCAGCATGCCGTTTGCAGTACCACGGAGCGTCACCTGCACTGCCTTGCAGTCACGGAAGTCGAAATACTTATAGCCAAGCATGGTGCCGTCAGCAATTTCTGTGATGAACCGCTCCTCGCCGCAATGTGTGACATTCGGGAAGCTGTCCTGATAAATGCTGTTGGAGCCGTGCGGCATGTGCCCGTTTGTGATGTTGCAGGCGATCACCGCAGGATACATACCATGTGCACGCAGCGGCTTACCGTTCAGTCCGCAGGAGGTGATCTCTACCTGTGCAATGCTGCCGTCTTCCGCAATCCGGATGCGCTCGGCGCATGCCTGTCGGCTGTAGTCGGATTTATGCGTGAGCCGATGGTAGAATACATACCACTGTCCGTTGATACATTCAATGCTGCCGTGTGTGGTGCCCGTCATGTTCAGACGGTCTGCATCCGTTCTGCCGTTTAATCCTACGTCACCGTTGGATACAATGGTGCCGCCGAAGAGAAAGTCCCTGTCGGGGTATTTGCTCACCGCATAGCAAAGCTCATGGTTCTGCTGGGAGGAATAGATAAAGTAGTACAGATCCCCGACCTTGCGCATGGAGCTTGCCTCAAAGAAGGGATGTGCCTCAAAGCTTGTCCCCTTGACACGATAGGGAATGATATGACGGGGTTCTTCGGTAATGGTCAGCATATCATCACCGACCACTGCCATGACTGCGCCCATGACGCTGTCCGGCGTACCGAGGATTTCCTCACGGCTCTTGTCGAACATCTGCATTTCGTTCCGGATCTGCGCTTCATTTTCTGTGAAGCCCTCTTCCTCTTCGTACGGGTACTGGGTGCCGTAGTAAATACGGATGGTCCCGTTGTCATTGAGTACGCCGGGATCGAAGCAGACATATTTCTTCATCGGGCTGCCGTCAGGATAGCGTACATATCCCAGATACTCATATTTTCCGCCGGGCGTATCACAGACTGCAACGCTGATCGGACCATGATAGCCGCCGACGCCGAAATCACCGGAGAGGCAGTAGTAGAGGTAGTATCGTCCGTCATTGCCCCGTACCACATCGGGTGCGTACATGTAAGGACGCTGCGCACTGTACAGCGGATCCTGCTTCGCACTGTAGATCACGCCCTCATACCGCCAGTCGGTGAGATCATCCACCGGTGCGGAATAGGTGACGTAATCGAGCATGCAGAAGGTTTCGCCGCCCTCCTTATCATGGGAGCCGAAGAGATACACACGATCTCCGAACACATGGGGTTCACCGTCCGGAATGCATTCGTGAAGCGGAAGAAAGGGATTGAATACTTGCCTGTTCATAGTGTTGGATTCCTTTCGGGTATTTTCTTTCATTATAATAGAGTAAGACGGTTTTGTCAAGCGGAATTTCACCGTTTTGGTCAGGATTTTCTGCATCTTGGCAGAACGTTTGCAATAAAATTGAATCATACACCTACTCAAGGAAAGGAGTCCTTCAATGGAGTACACATTGACCACCAATGCCCTCACAAAGCAATACGGCAAGCTGAAGGCTTGCAACGAGGTGAGCATGCACCTGCGGCGGGGCGAAATCTATGGATTTATCGGGAAAAATGGTTCCGGTAAAACCACCTTTATGAAAATGATCAGCGGTCTTTCCCATCCGACATCCGGCGAGATCACGCTGTTCGGCTGCAAAGGCGCCGACCTGCACAGACAGAATGTCTTTTCCCGGATCGGCACCCTGATCGAGGCGCCCGGGCTGTATCCGGGCATGAGCGCCAAGGAAAACCTGCGGATGAAATGCCTTGCCTGCGGTGTCAGTGATTGTTCCAAGACCTGTGATGCGCTTCTGGCGCTGGTCGGACTGGAGAACACGGGCAAAAAATCCGTGGGCGGATTTTCCCTCGGTATGCGCCAGCGTCTTGGTATTGCGCTGGCTTTGGTCGGAGAGCCCGATCTGCTGGTACTCGATGAACCGACCAATGGCCTTGATCCGCAGGGTATTGCCGATATGCGCCATATCCTGCAGAATCTTCGGGAAGAGAAGGGAATGACCATTCTCATTTCCAGCCATATTCTTGAGGAGCTTTCCAAGATCGTGACCTGCTATGGCATCATCAATGAAGGACGCTTGCTGGTTGAACTGACCCAGCAGGAGCTTTTGGAAAAATGCAGGGATAAGATCTGCATTACCACGGAGCTGACGGAGCGAGCAAGCGTTCTGCTTGAAGAAATGGGCATCCGCAACTATCAGGTGATGGACAGCAGAACGATCCATGTCTTCGAGCGCCATGACGAGATCTGCGAGATCAACCGCCGTCTGGTGCTGGCGGACATTCCGGTAGCAGGTATCGTTCTTGCCAATACATCCGTGGAGGAATATTATTTTTCACTTACAGGGGGAGGGGTACAGGCATGATCCATGTTTTTCGGATGGAATGGTTCCGCATGTGGCGGAGCTTCAGTACTTGGGTGATTTTTGTGGTCTATATCGGTCTGTTTGCATTTGCAGGCGGACTTATGGGCATTCTGGTCGGTGATTCTGAACTGTCGCAGCGCTTCCAGAGCGAGTTGTTCGGTACCCCGATGATCACGGAAACAGATTACGGTATGGAAGAAAATGCAGGGGTTTCACTTGAACTGGAGGGTGATGCTTCGATGACGGACAGCGGTGCGATCACCGATTTTGCCGAGCTGTTCAATGCCTGCATGATGGGCAATATGGTCGTGCTCTTCACTTCCGTCTTCATCGGCATGCACGCAACGGCACACACGGTAACGGGTTTCCAGAAAAATCTTGCCGGTGCCACAAAGAAATGGCATTTTGTTGTATGCAATCTTCTGGTCTGTCTCGTGTTGAATACCATTCTGATCCTGCTAGGAATGGCTGTGCTGCGTGTGGTCATGCTCATCACACACGATACCGTCACACTCAGCAGCATGACAGATCTGCTGCGCTACAGCGGTGTCTATCTTCTCCTTGCAACTGCCTATGGCATGTTCGGTGCAATGACAGCGGATCTCACCCGCAACCGTATTGCAGCGATCACCGTTCCCGTGGTCTACTGTACAATGGGCAATACGCTGATGTACCAGCTCATCAACTACGTTGCCGATGGCGTGCTTGGTTTTGAGAACTTCAAAATTGAGGAATATGCGCCGTATGGACGCATTGTCAATATGACCATTACCGATTCTGCGGCGCACTTTATGAAAGCAGCCGTTTCCGCAGTAGTCGTGATGGCAATCTGCATGACTGCCTCCATTCTTGTCAAACGAAAGCAGGATATCAAGTGATGATTGACAAAACGCTGCCTATGCGGTAAAATAGGAATAGAAACTGATGAAAACAGGTGAATCCCATGTCTGAACTGATCGAAACACTGAAAACTACATCGGATTTGAGTGATGCACAGCTGAAAGCATTGCTTGAAACGAATGCCTATGACGAGGAGCTGCGTGCAGCTGCGGATGCTGTACGCCGCCTCCATTACGGCACGGATGTGTACATCCGTGGACTGATCGAATTTACCAACTTCTGCAAAAATGATTGCTATTACTGCGGCATCCGCTGCAGCAACCGCAAGGCACAGCGTTACCGCCTGACGAAGGACGAGATTCTGGAATGCTGCCGGGAGGGCTATGCACTGGGATTCCGCACCTTTGTGCTGCAGGGCGGGGAGGATCCGTATTTCACGGATGAACGCATCTGCGAGATCGTTGCGGCGATCCGGCAAAGCTATCCCGATTGTGCCATCACGCTATCCATCGGTGAAAAATCCCATGAGAGCTATCTTGCCTACTATCGGGCAGGTGCCAACCGCTATCTGCTGCGTCATGAAACGGCGGATGCGAAGCACTACAGCCGTCTGCATCCGGCGAATCTGACCTTTGCGCAGCGTAGGGCATGCCTTTTCGATCTCAAGGAGATCGGTTATCAGGTGGGTGCCGGCTTCATGGTCGGAAGTCCCGGGCAGACGCTGGACAGCCTCATTGCCGACCTGCGTTTTTTGCAGGAGCTGCAGCCGGACATGATCGGTATCGGACCGTTCCTGTCGCATCAGGACACGCCGTTTTGCAGCGAACCGAACGGAGAGCTTGCTCTGGTGCTGCGGCTGCTGGGCGTTCTGCGGTTGATGCATCCGAAGGTGCTGCTGCCTGCAACAACTGCGCTCGGCACGATGCATCCCGAGGGCAGGGAACTGGGCTTGCGTATGGGTGCCAATGTCGTGATGCCCAATCTTTCTCCGCAGTGTGTACGAGAAAAGTACATGCTCTATGACAACAAGATCAGCACGGGCGAGGAATCTGCCCAGAGCAAGGAAGCGCTCGTGCGCCGTGTGCAGCAGGCTGGCTATACGGTAGTCACGGCACGTGGCGATGCGAAAACGAAAGCATAATTGCAGGAATGAGAACGCCGTCCGCTGTAAAATGGACGGCGTTTGTAAAAAATTGCTTGACAAAACAGTGCAGCTGTGCTATAATAATAACGTTGCCGGTGTGTCGGAATGGCAGACGAGACAGACTCAAAATCTGTTGTCCGCAAGGGCGTGTGGGTTCGAGTCCCACCACCGGCACCACGGAGCCCGTGGAGGCAGACGCGTATGGGAGTTTCCGGATTACGGAAGCTCCTTTTTTCGCGATATGGTTTTGAAAAACGTATTTTCCTTCCTGCGGAGCGGAAAATACTACTGTGAGTATCTGATTAATTTCTATAAGTGAAGCGTTTTTGACGCAGAAGTAAAAGGGGAGGAGCAATATGAACAAGAAGGATTTAGCGGAGCTGAAAAAGCATTTTACACCGTCCGATGATCTGCTGACTGTACGCAGAATTTCAGCGACTTTCATTGATTCCGAAAAGGAAATGCGCTGCCATACAGTTCGTGGTTATCACGAAATTCCGGACGAGGAGAGCAGCTGCCTGTACCAGACGCTTGCCAAGGTACTCAAGGGCACGCTCGGTAAGGCACTGATCGAATATCCGTTCCCGAATGAGATGTACGAAGAGGATCAGAGTCAGAATCTGCTCTGGACGCTGCTTGAAAACGGACTTGATGATGAAGAGCAGCTGCAAAAGCTCCTGCAGCATATTTCCGATCACATGGTTTATGCGCTTCCCTATGCGGTTTTTATTGCTGAATGTACATATACGGTATTTGAAAAGACGAAGAATGATGAGCGCAACAAGTTCGACAGCCACGAGTACCGGTTCCTCATTGGTGCGATCTGTCCCGTGGAAGCTCGGGTGGACGGGCTGATCTATGACGAAGAAAACAACAATATCGTCCGCAAGCTTGACTTTGACCGTGTGGTTGCAGAAGCCCCCACGGATGGTTTCCTCTTCCCGACCTTTACTGGCAGAGGACCGGATGTGAACCATGTGATGTACTACACAAAAACGCCCAAGAATCCGAATGTTTCCGTTGTGGAAGAGGTGCTTGGCTGCCACTTTACACTGTCTGCGCTGGAAGAGAAGGAGACCTTCCGTGCAGTGCTCGATCAGGCGGTGGGTGAGGAGCTGAACCTGAACGTGATCGCAAGCGTGAATGAGAAGATTCAGGATTATGCCAAGTCCTTCAAGGATGAGCCGGAGCCGCCGGTCGTGAGCGATATCATGATGCGTGATATTCTGCTTGATTCCGGTGTGACACAGGAACGTGCGGAGGCTGCCCAGCAGCTTTATCGTGAAACTGCAGACGGAAACTATTTTACGGCGTCGAATCTGACCGATTCCAAGACGACCCTGAGTTCTTCCGGCGTGACTGTGAGCATCAGCGGCGATGCGACCGATAAGATCACGACTCGCATGATCGACGGCAGAAAATTCCTCATGATCAGTCTGGACGATCCGGAAGTGACCGTGAACGGATTCCAGATGAAGATTCAGTAAATTCTGATTTTTCCCTCCGGGATGTAATTTTCCGGAGGGATTTTATTTTCAGAAAATCATCAAAACCACTGGACAAACCCTTTCTGATATGGTATAATATAAATAATGAACTGAACACTACCACGCCTGATGCATGGAGAACATGCGTAGCACCGTACAACGCTGATCTGTCTGCTGACGGATGGGCGTTTTTTTATGGATGCAGCGGCGTGAAACAAACAGGAGTGAATGTCAATGAAAATTCTCATTCAGAATGTCAGAGCTGTGGATGCTGCGCTTGACACCACGACCGATATTCTCATCGAAAACGGCAGAATTGCGCAGATGTCGCAGAGCATTGCCGAAAATGCAGAACGTGTGATCGACGGCACAGGACTGACTGCCATGCCGGGACTCTTCGATATGCATGTGCATTTCCGTGATCCCGGTCAGACCCACAAGGAGGATATTCTCACAGGTGCTGCGGCAGCCCTTGCAGGCGGTGTGACCGGCGTGCTTGCCATGCCCAATACCAATCCCCCTGTGGATTCCGCTGAAACCATTCGCTATATCCTCGACAAAGCAAAGGATACGGGCGTTTCCGTCTACCCCGTTGCCTGCATCACAAAGGGTATGGCAGGGGAAGAACTGACCGATTTTGCAGAGCTGAAAACAGCTGGTGCAGCGGCACTCTCCGATGACGGCAGACCGGTGAAATCCGCTGAACTCATGCGTCAGGCACTTGCCGAAACCAAGGCGCAGGATATGCTCATCACCTCCCACTGTGAGGATCTCGACATCATCAACGGCGGCATCATGCACAAGGGCAGCGTTGCCGAGGAACTGGGTGTCAGAGGTATGGACAGAGCTTCCGAGGACTATATCACCGCAAGAGAGATCATCCTTGCATCTTCCGTCGGCGCAAGGGTGCATATCGCCCATGTCAGCACCGAAGGCAGCGTGGAGATCATCCGTGCGGCAAAGCGTCTGGGCGTGCCGGTAACATGCGAGACTGCACCGCATTACTTCATGTTCACCCATGAAAAACTGCGTTCCCGCAATGCGAATGACCGCATGAATCCGCCCCTGCGTGAGGAAAGCGACCGTCTTGCGATCGAAGCGGCTGTGCTCGATGGTACGATCGACTGCATCGTGACCGACCACGCACCGCATACGCAGGAAGAAAAGGCGGATTTCGAGAAGGCTCCCAACGGCATCGTCGGACTCGAAACCTCCCTTGCGGCAACGCTGACCGCACTCTACCACACCGGTAAATGCAGCCTGCAGGACATTGTAAAGATGATGTCCGCAAAACCGAGAGAGATTCTCGGACTGCCGGAAGTGAAACTTGCCGAAGGTGCAGCAGCGGATCTGGTACTTGTGGATACCGAACAGAAATGGATCGTCGATCCGGAGAAGCTCCACGGCAAGTCCTGCAACACCGCATTCCGTGGCATGGAGCTGACCGGAAAGCCGGTGATGACCATTACCGGCGGCATCATCCGCTATGAAGCAGGCAGCCTCTGATGGGGATCTGCCCCTTACTGTGCTGCGCACAAGGGGTGTATCTGGGGCTGACAGTGATTTTATCGTCAAATAAAGGCATATGCCTTGCAAATATAATTCAAAGGAGTAATAAATCATGGGATTTGACAGACTGATTGAAAAGATTAAGGAAACAGGAAATCCGTCCGTTGTCGGACTTGACCCGAAGCTTGAGTATGTTCCGGAATTCCTCGTAAAGCGTTTTCAGGAAGAGGACGGCTGGAGTCTGCGTACCGCATCCAAGGCAATCTACGCATTCAACCAGATGATCATTGATGAAATCTGCGATATCGTTCCGGCGATCAAGCCGCAGGCTGCATATTATGAAATGTACGGCTACCATGGCGTGAAGGCGCTCGAGCGCACGATCCGTTATGCGAAGCTCAAGGGTATGTTTGTCATCACCGACGGCAAGAGAAACGACATCGGTGCAACGATGGAAGCCTATACTGCTGCACATCTGGGCAGTGTCAAGGTTGGTGAGAATGATCTTGAGCCTTTTGGCGCAGATGCACTGACAGTCAACGGCTACCTTGGTTCCGACGGCATCAACCCGCTGCTGGGTGCCTGTAAGGAACGTGACAAGGGCATTTTCGTGCTGGTTAAGACCTCTAACCCTTCCAGCGGTGAGCTGCAGGATCAGCTGATGGATGGCGAGCCGCTCTACGCAAGAATGGGTGACCTGTGCGAAAAGTGGGGCGCAGATACCATCGGTCAGTACGGCTACTCTGCAGTGGGTGCCGTTGTCGGCGCAACCTATCCCGCACAGCTCAAGGAGCTGCGTGAGAGACTGCCGCACACCTTCTTCCTCGTGCCCGGCTACGGCGCACAGGGCGGCGGTGCTGAGGGCGTTGCTGCTGCATTCGATGCAAATGGTCTGGGTGCGATCGTGAACTCCTCCAGAGCCATCATGTGCGCATACAAGAAAGAAGGCTGCGACGAGCGTGATTTCGCAAAGGCAGCAAGACGTGAAGCCATCCGTATGCGTGACGACATCACTGCGCATATCAACCTGAAGTAATCTCAATCCATCCGGCGGATGTTCCATGCATCCGCCGATTTGAGCAATATCAGAGCTTATCAGAAAAGAGGAAACAGCGATGAAATACACACAGGGACAATATCCCATCATTGAAAAGAAGACCCTTGCAAAGGAAATGTACAGCTTTGTCATCCTTTGCCCCGAGGTGGCAGAAGCCGCACAGCCGGGTCAGTTCGTGCACATCCGCATCGGCAGCTTCACCCTGCGCCGTCCCATCTCCATCTGCGAGATCGACAAGGCGAAGGGCACACTGCGCATTGTGTTCGAAGTGCGTGGAAAGGGCACAGCAGAGATCGCAGGACTCAATAAGGGCGATCTCATCGACATGCTCGCCCCCTTGGGTCACGGATTTACCGTAAATCCCGATGCAAAGAAAGTGATCTGCATCGGCGGCGGCATCGGCACACCGCCCATACTTCCGCTGGCACAGATCTACGGCAGCAAGGCTGCCGTGATCACGGGATTCCGCAGTGCGAATGCCGTGATCCTGCAGGAGGATTTCAAAAAGACCGGTGCTGAAACCATCCTCTGCACCGATGACGGTACCATGGGCGTGCATGGCTTTGTGACCCAGCCGCTTGAGGATCTGCTCAAAAATGGCGGTGTGGATGCGATTTATGCCTGCGGTCCGATGCCCATGCTCAAGGGTATTGCCAATCTGGCAAAGCAGTACAATGTGCCGCTGTGCGAGGTATCGCTCGAAGAGCGCATGGCTTGCGGCGTGGGTGCATGCCTTGGCTGCGCATGCAAGATCAAGAGAAACGACGAGGAGTATTTCCTGCATGTCTGCAAGAATGGTCCCGTATTCAATGCTGAGGAGGTAGTTTGGTAATGGCTGATCTGTCTGTAAATGTAGCAGGGGTGGAATTCAAAAACCCCATCATTCCGGCATCCGGCGTATTCGGCTATGGCAGAGAGTACGAGGAATTCTATCCGCTGTCCAAACTCGGCGGCATTGCGACGAAGGGTACCACCGGCACACTGCGTACCGGAAATCTTTCCCCGAGAATTGCCGAAACACCGGCAGGTATGCTCAATTCCGTAGGTCTCCAGAACCCCGGCATTGACACCTTCATCGAAAAGGAACTTCCGAACCTGCTCACAAAGGATACCGTGATCCTTGCAAATATTGCAGGTTCTACCCCTGAGGAATGCGCCGAGGTTGCGGCGAAGCTCGACAAGACCGATGTGCATATGATCGAGCTGAATATTTCCTGCCCGAACGTCAAGCAGGGCGGTGCGGCATTCGGTACATCCTGCACAAGTGCGGAAGCTGTCACAGCCGCAGTGCGCAAGGCAACCTCCAAGCCGCTGGTAGTGAAGCTCTCCCCGAATGTCACAAGCATCACCGAAATCGCAAAGGCAGTGGAATCCGCCGGTGCGGATGCCCTCTCCATGATCAACACGCTGCTTGGCATGAGAATTGATGTGCGCACACGCAGACCGGTACTGCACAACAATGTCGGCGGTCTGTCCGGCCCTGCAATTCTTCCGGTTGCAGTCCGCATGATCTGGCAGACGGCAAATGCAGTTTCCATCCCGATCATCGGCATGGGCGGCGTGTCCACGGGTGAGGATGCCATTGAGCTGATGATGGCTGGTGCATCCGCTGTACAGGTTGGTGCGGCGATCTTCACGGACCCCTATGCACCGATCAAGATCGTAGACGAAATGAATACATTCCTCGATGAAAATAAGATCGCTTCTGTGAAGGATATTATTGGTGCTGTGAAGCCGTGGTAAGCGGCGAGCCGCTTCTTGTGATTTGCGCCTTATCTTTGGCGAAAAAGGAAACTCAAGGTGACTGAAAATGAAACTTACCCCCGAAACCTGTATCATCCTATTCTCTGAAAAACTTCCGAATGGTGTGGACATCTGTGCACAGCATCTCGCACAATATGAACAGATTCTCCTGCATACGCTTGCAGGAGAACTGATCAATGTTCCGCTGACTGCACTGCTTCGGAAAAACACCCAGCCGGACAGCATACGCCAGTATTGCGATGTGATCGAAACCATGTGGAAGCAGGGAAATGACGCTGTTGTCAATGTGGTGGAAGTCACCATTCTGGAATATCTGACCGATGATCCGATTCTCTGGCAGCGGTTCGGAGAATATATTTCCGAGGAATTCAAAAAATACATCAATGCAGTCTGCATTCCCGAAAATCTGAGATATTTTGGGGCGCAATTGCTGAAATAGTATTGGAGAAAATCATGAACGAAGAATGCCTCATCTGCCAATCCCCCCTTACCTATCTGGCAACCGCACAGTCCATGACATGCGAGCTTTGCGGAAAAACAGAATACAGCAAAACGGTTTGTGTCAAGGGGCATTATGTCTGTGACGAATGCCACACTAAGGGCATGGATGCCATTATCGGCATCTGTATTGCAGAGACAAGCCGCAGCCCCATTGAGATTCTCAATAAACTTATGCGTGAGCCGTTCTGCCACATGCATGGCCCGGAGCATCATGTCCTTGTCGGTGCGTCCCTTTTGACGGCATACAAAAATACCGGCGGCAGGCTTGACCTTATGCCGGCGCTCAGAGAGCTGATGCGCCGGGGGAAACAAGTCCCCGGCGGTGCCTGTGGTTTCTGGGGCGCATGCGGTGCAGGAATCAGCACGGGCATGTATCTCTCAATAATTTCGAATGCATCCCCTCTGACAGAAATTCCGTGGGGACTCTCCAACCGTATGACCGCCAGATCGCTGGAAGCCATCGGCAATGTCGGCGGCCCACGCTGCTGCAAGCGGGATTCCTATCTTGCCATTCTCGAAGCCATTGCCTTCACTAAGGAGCACTTCGGCATCGAGATGGATTCTTCCCCCATTGTGTGCAGCTTCAGTCATCACAACAACCAATGCATCGGCAGCCGCTGCCCCTTTTCCTTCCAGAATTACAAACCGAGGAAAAAGATCGCATTTCTCTGTGTGCATAACTCCTGCCGCAGTCAGATCGCGGAAGCACTGGGGAAACATCTGGCGTCGGATGTGTTTGACAGCTATTCGGCAGGCAGTGAACTGAAGCCCCGGATCAACCCCGATGCCGTTCGCCTGATGAAAAAGCTCTACGGGATCGATATGGAGCAGACCCAGCGCAGCAAGCTTTTTTCGGAGATCCCGACTCCCGATCTGGTGATTTCCATGGGCTGTGATGTGGGATGTCCCTATATCGGCAGAGCGTTTGACGATAACTGGGAGCTGCCCGATCCGACCGGAAAGGATGACGCAGCGTTCGAGAAAGTCATCTGTGAAATCGAGGCGAAGATTCTGGCGCTGCGGAGCAGCCTGAAGGCTCGCTGCGTCTGAGCGTTTCACGGAAAGGAGCTTGTGTGCAATGAAAGCGAAAATCCTCTATATTCTTAATTTTCTGTGGACATGTCTGATCGCCGTCACATTCCCGATCAGCTTCGGCTGGATCTATCTTGACATCACCGGTCATGCAAAGGGGTATGCTTATGATCTCGGACCGGAGAAGGATATTTCCATCCTGCTCGGTGCAGTTGAACTGGTGATCTGGCTTGTGCTTGCTTTGCCGTCAACGATCTATGTGCTCCGGAAAACAGCCGTAAAGGGCAAGCGCTTCCTCCTGTTCCCCATTTTGCTGTACCTTGCACTTGCAATGCTTTGTCTCTGGCTGATGGGCGGCTGGGGCGATTATGTCAAAGCCGTATTCAACCTATGATCGTAACGGAACAGGATCCTGAAAGGAAAGGTTCAATCATATATGAAAATTCTATCCGTAGATTTTGGCGATGCCCGTACAGGGCTTGCTATCTGTGACAAGTCAGAATTCCTTGCCTCCCCTGTGTGCGTTGTGCAGGAGCGCAACTTTGAACGCTGTGCCGATGCGGTTGCCGCAAAGGCGACGGAACAGGGAGCGGAGCTGATTGTTGTGGGCTACCCGAAAAATATGAATAATACAGTGGGCGAACGTGCTGAAAAATGCATGAATTTCGCAAAGCTCCTTGAGGAGCGCACAGGGCTGGAGACAGTCATGTGGGATGAGCGCAGCACCACTGTTTCTGCCCACAACTACCTCAATGTCACCAACACTCGCGGCAAAAAACGAAAGGCAGTTGTGGATGCAGTTGCAGCGGTCATCATCCTTGAAAGCTATCTTTCTTATCGAAAGAACTGCATTCATAAGTAAAGCAGGGCATTAGCCCTGCCGGGATTACTTCATCATGGAAGTAATATCCTCCACTACACAGCCGGCAGCCTTCAGTGCCTGTTCGGCGTGGCGCTTGATGCGGTGCTTCTGCTTGTCGGGTGTTCTCGACAGAAGATAGCATGCCGTTCCTGCAACCGCACCGACTGCCATCCCCTTGACAAGTGTTGTCAGCTTCATGATCATCCCTCCTTTTTAGGGATAGTATGTGAAGCCGATGCAAAAAAATCAATGGAAAATGCTGATGAACAGCAAAAAAAGGAGTTCCCATGCCACTACATATCGTCCTCTGCGAGCCGCAGATCCCCCAGAACACCGGCAATATTTCCCGTACCTGCGCTGTCACCGGCGCAAAGCTGCACCTGATCCATCCGTTTGGTTTTACGATCACGGATAAACAGCTCAAACGTGCCGGACTTGACTACTGGGATAAACTTGACATCACCGAGTACGAAAGCCTTGATGCGTTCATGCAGGTGCATGGAACGGACAACATCTATTTCTTCACCACAAAAGGGCGGCAGCGTCACAGCGATGTGCAGTATGATGGGAACGAGGATGTGTATCTGATGTTCGGCAGAGAGGATGCCGGTTTGCCGGAAGAGCTGCTGTATGCGCACCCTGAAACCTGTGTGCGCATTCCGATGCGCCCGACGCTGCGGAGTCTGAATCTCTCCAATTCCGTTGCCATTGCCGCCTATGAAGTCCTGCGGCAGTGGGACTACCCGGAGCTGGAAGCGAACGGAAACCTGACAAAGTATGAATGGGAATCATCCCGATAAAAGGAGATAATTATGGAAAAGATTAAATTTGTAACCGATTCCACCAGTGATATACCGCTGCCTGTAGCGGAAGAGCTGGGTATTGACGTGATCAGCATTATGCTGAGTGTGGACGGCCGTTCTTATCAGGAACAGCGTGATCTGTCCACAGACGAATTCTATGATCTGCTGACAAAGTCCGAAACACTTCCGACAACATCGCAGATCACGGCGTTCACCTATGAAGAGCAGTTCAAGGAATACCTGGATGCCGGTTATACGGATGTCATCTGTGTTACGATTCATGGCGGCGGCTCTGCTACTTATCAGAATGCTCTGATGGCAAGAGCTGCATTATACGAGAATTACCCGATGGCAGAGCAGCAGATGCGGATTCACATCATTGATTCAAAGTGCTATACAGCTGTATATGGCTATCCTGTGCAGCAGGCTGCAAAAATGGCAGCGCAGGGTGTGTCGGCTGATGAAATCGTTGCCTATCTGGAAGATTGGTTTACCAAGGTTGTTGTTTATGTAATTCCTCATACATTGAAGTATGCGAAAAAATCCGGCAGAATTTCCGCAGCCGCTGCATTTGCGGGCGACCTGCTGGGACTTAAGCCCGTGATCCGTTTTGCAGATGGCGAGAATGTTGTGATCGAGAAAATCCGTGGGGAAAAGAAGATCGTTCCGGCAATTGTCGAAAAATCCGAAAAGATGATTCCGGATTCTCCCTATCTTGTACTCCGTGGCAGCAACAGCGAGCTGCCCGATCAGCTTGCGAAGGAACTGACCGAGAAGATCGGCTATCCGCCGGCAGATATCGTCAAGATCGGCGCAGCCGTATCCATCAACATCGGTCCGGAAATCACAGCGATCCTGATGCTGGAAAACAGATAGGAATTCCTTCCAATACAGGCTGTTTTGCAGTGAGGCTATTCCATGTATTCCTGCAAAAGAGTGCTTTTCTTGTAATTTCAGCGTTTTCATGATTGCCCTTTATGGGCGATCATGAAAACGGCATGGGATTCCAAAGGGATGTTATCCCTTTGGCAGGGGGT
>JAZPZJ010000001.1:0-24020 GCA_045544635.1 Oscillospiraceae bacterium | reverse complement strand
GAGAGAATAATCAAAGGTATGGAAATTAATATATCTTACATATGGAAGGAGTTTTAAAATGATTTATTCACATGAAGTTGAGAAAATGTGTACAGTAGCACAGGGTGTTAATCATGGTGCTGCTCCGATTCCGGAGGAAGCAAAGTGGGTAAAGGCTAAGGAGATCAAGGACATTTCCGGCTTTACACACGGTATTGGCTGGTGCGCTCCGCAGCAGGGTACCTGCAAGCTGACACTGAACGTGAAGGAAGGTATCATCCAGGAGGCTCTGGTAGAGACAATCGGATGTTCCGGTATGACACATTCTGCAGCGATGGCATCTGAAATCCTGCCCGGCAGAACTGTGCTCGAGGCTCTGAACACTGACCTCGTTTGCGACGCAATCAATACTGCAATGCGTGAGCTGTTCCTGCAGATCGTATACGGTCGTTCCCAGAGTGCATTCTCTGAAGGCGGTCTGGTTGTAGGTGCTGGTCTGGAGGACCTCGGTAAGGGTCTGCGTTCCCAGGTTGGTACTATGTACGGTACACTCGCAAAGGGTCCCCGTTACCTCGAAATGACTGACGGTTATGTAACCGGTCTGGCACTGAACGAGGATGATGAGATCATCGGCTACAAGTTTGTAAACTTCGGCAAGATGATGGACTTCATCAAGGCTGGCGACGATGCAAATACTGCATTCGAGAAGGCTCAGGGTCAGTACGGCAGAGTTGCTGATGCTGTCAAGATCGTTGATCCGAGAAAAGAATAAGGAGGACTATAACCATGGCATTATTTGAATCTTACGAGAGAAGAGAAAAGCAGATTCTGGCTGTTCTCGCTCCTTATGGTATTAACACAATTGAAGAATGTGCAGACGTTTGCAAGGAAAAGGGTCTGGACATCTACAAGCTGATCGAGAGCATTCAGCCGATCTGCTTCGAGAATGCAAAGTGGGCTTACACTGTAGGCTGTGCTATCGCAATCAAGAAGGGCTGCACAAGAGCTGCTGACGCTGCTGCTGCAATCGGTGAAGGTCTGCAGGCATTCTGCATTCCCGGTTCTGTTGCTGACCAGCGTAAGGTAGGTCTGGGCCACGGTAACCTCGGCAAGATGCTGCTGGAAGAGGACACAGAGTGCTTCGCATTCCTGGCTGGCCACGAGTCCTTCGCTGCTGCTGAAGGCGCAATCGGTATTGCTGAGAAGGCAAACAAGGTTCGTAAGAAGCCCCTCCGTGTTATCCTGAACGGTCTGGGTAAGGACGCTGCACAGATCATCGCAAGAATCAACGGCTTTACATATGTTGAGACTGAGATGGACTACAGCACAGGCGAAGTTAAGGAAGTATTCCGCAAGGCATACTCCGAGGGTCTGCGTGCAAAGGTTAACTGCTACGGTGCAAATGATGTTACCGAGGGCGTTGCAATCATGTGGAAGGAAAATGTAGACGTTTCCATCACTGGTAACTCCACAAACCCGACCAGATTCCAGCATCCGGTAGCAGGTACCTACAAGAAGGAGCGCACAGACGCTGGCAAGAAGTACTTCTCTGGAGCATCCGGCGGCGGTACCGGCAGAACGCTGCATCCTGATAACATGGCTGCAGGTCCGGCTTCCTATGGTATGACTGATACTCTGGGCAGAATGCACTCCGACGCACAGTTCGCAGGTTCTTCCTCCGTTCCGGCTCACGTTGAGATGATGGGTCTGATCGGTGCAGGCAACAACCCCATGGTTGGTATGACTGTAGCATGTGCAGTTGCAATCGAAGAGGCTATGAAGTAATTTATAACCCCGATATTTCGATAATATCAGAACCTCCGGCTTTCGGGTCGGAGGTTCTTTTCTGTTTGTGTAGCAAAATTTCAAGATGTCCGAATCAAAAAAATTTCAAAATCTATTGACAAAATCCGTTTTTGGTGCTATACTTAAAATAACAATTGAATATCGGAAACCGTTGAAGCGGAGATAACGGTAATTATGATTCCACAGAGAGTCCGGGCAGCTGAGAGCCGGATGACCCCCAGATTATCAAATGGACCGCAGAGGGCACAGTCAAATGTACATTGTACAGAGTATTCTGTGACGTGTGGCATACGTCAGTTGCCGGGGATATGTTTGTATCCCGCTAAGTGCACAGCTTTGCTGTGAATCAAGGTGGCACCACGGATAAGTATTATTCGTCCTTGACAGATGCTTTTTGTTTCTGTCGGGGGCTTTTTGTTTTATCCGGCAGAGGATTCCTGTTCTGCAGAGGAGGGTACAATGGTACTGCTGACAAAACGATGGCGAAACTGCCGCTTTTGAATGATGAATCTGATTGAAAATGAATAGAAATTTTGGAGGTATTATTATGCAGCACAATGGTTTTGAGTTTGATAACTATTTCAAGAATCATCCCGATATGAACGGCTTCTTTGGAAAATACGGCGGCGCATACGTTTCCGATGAACTCAAGCGTGCGATGGAGGAGATTACCGAGGCATATTTCACCATTGCAAAGTCCAGTAAATTCATTGGTGATCTGCGCAGAATCCGTAAGGAATTTCAGGGCAGACCGACTCCCGTATCCCATCTGGAACGTCTGTCCGGCGCTCTGGGCAATGTACAGCTCTATGTCAAGCGTGAGGATCTGAACCATACCGGCGCACATAAGCTGAATCATTGTATGGGCGAGGCGCTTCTTGCCAAGTATATGGGTAAGAAGAAGGTTATTGCAGAGACCGGTGCCGGTCAGCATGGTGTAGCACTTGCAACTGCGGCAGCGTATTTCGGACTTGAGTGCGATATCTATATGGGTTCTGTTGATATCAAGAAGCAGGCACCCAATGTGGCTAGAATGAAGATCCTCGGTGCTAATGTAGTCGAAGTAACCCACGGTCTTGCAACCCTCAAGGAAGCAGTGGATGCTGCATTCGACGCATATACCAGAGAATATAAGGATGCAATCTATTGCATCGGTTCCGTACTCGGACCGCATCCGTTCCCGATGATGGTGCGTGATTTCCAGAGCGTAGTCGGTATTGAAGCAAGAGAACAGTTCCTCGAAATGACCGGTGAGCTGCCGGATGCTGTTGTTGCATGCGTTGGCGGTGGATCCAATGCAATGGGCATGTTCTCCGGATTCCTCAATGATCCCGTTGAGATCTACGGTGTAGAGCCGCTCGGCAGAGGCACGACACTGGGTGATCATGCGGCAAGCCTGAAATATGGTACAGAGGGTATCATGCATGGCTTCAACAGCATTATGCTCAAGGATGAAAACGGTGAACCTGCACCGGTATATTCTGTAGCAAGTGGTCTGGACTATCCTTCTTCCGGTCCGGAGCATGCATATCTGCGTGATCTGGGCAGAGTGAAGTATGATGTGGTTGATGATGAGGAAACCATCGATGCCTTCTTTAAACTTTCCAGAATGGAAGGTATCATTCCTGCAATCGAGAGCTCTCATGCTGTTGCGTTCGGTATGAAGCTTGCAAAGCAAATGAACCGTGGTTCCATCCTGATCTGTCTCTCCGGCAGAGGCGATAAGGATATGGACTATATCATCGAAAAGTACGGTATCCGCTAAAGAATCAGTACTGGCTGTTGAGGTAGCCTCAACAGCCAGTCTGCAAATTATGTACAGAAATGGAGAATCTAATGAACGATCTCAACCAGCTCAAACCCAAGAAAGTCTACGATTTTTTCAGAGAAATTGCTGCGATTCCACATGGCTCGGGTAATACGGCGCAGATTGCGCAGTACTGTCTGGATTATGCAGCAAAAAGGGGACTTAAGGCAGTTAAGGATCAGGGCGATAATGTGATTATTTACGCCCCCGGTACGCCTGGCTATGAAGACAGCGAACCTATTATGATCCAGGGACACATGGATATGGTCTGTGAGAAAACTGCAGATTGCATAAAAAATATGGATCAGGAAGGTCTTGACCTGCTTACGGACGGAGAATGGCTCTGGGCAGAGGGGACGACCCTTGGCGGCGATGACGGCATTGCCCTTGCTTATATTTTTGCATTGCTCGATTCAGACGATATTCCTCATCCGCCGATCGAAGCAGTGATTACTCGTGACGAGGAAACCGGCATGTTTGGCGCAGAATTGTTCGATGCATCTCTTGTGAAATCGAAGAAAATTCTGAATATCGACTCCGAGGAGGAAGGCATCCTCACTGTGAGCTGTGCAGGCGGTATCACCGGGCATCTCGAAAAGCGAATTAATGCACCGGCTACCAATTTGCCTTATGCGTATGAAATCTCCGTTTCCGGTCTGCTCGGCGGTCACTCCGGCGTGGATATCGGCAAGGGCAGACTGAATGCATTCAAAATGCTCTGCCATCCACTGGTATATGTAGAGGGGAATCTTGATTTCTGTATTGCCGGCATCTCCGGCGGCGGTAAGCATAATGTCATTCCGCAGAATGCAGCCATTGTAATCGGCACAGAAACTGACTGCTTCGATCTGCTCGCTAAAAATATTGATCTGTGCAATCAGTCAGGGCTTGGAGGAGAAACAGATCCCGGTCTTCTCTTCTCTGTCAAAAAACTGGAAACGCCGCCACTCTTCTACGATGCAGAAACCTCGGACAGAATCCTTGACTTTCTTGCAAATGCCCCGACCGGCGTACAGGCTATGAGCGAGAGCATTGAGGGGATGGTGGAAACTTCTCTGAATATGGGCGTTCTCACACTTTCTGGCGAAAGCCTCAGTGCAGATTTCCTCATCCGCAGCAATGCTGACGATGGCAGAATTGCACTGATGAACCGTCTCACCGATGCATATACCGGCGAAGCGGTGTCCGTTGTGTTCGACAGTGAATATCCTGCGTGGGAATACCGTAAGGATTCTCCCTTGCGTGATCTGATGATCGAAGTCTTCCGTGACCAATATGGTAAGGAACCGGTTGTGGCTGGCATCCATGCGGGTCTGGAGTGCGGTATTTTCACCAAAAAAATCGAAAATGCGGATGCGATCTCCTTCGGACCGGATATTATGGATATTCATTCCCCCAAGGAACGCCTGAATATTGCTTCTGCAGAGCGCACTTGGGAAATCCTCAAGGAGATCCTGAAGAGAAGTAAGTAAAAATCCACTTTTTGTATACGACTAGTAAAAATGCATCTTCGCCCCGCTTACTGCGGGGCGTTACTATTGTAAAGCGGCAAATGAATGGCAGAACACAGGCATTCTGCCCAAATGGGAGCATGAAAATTTGGTGATAATTTCATGTGCGTTTTACTGTGAAATTATCCAATTCTGCTTGCTTTATTTGTCGAAATGTGTTATAATTGATGTATACTATATTACATCACGTAAATGACAGCATCCGGTTCAACAGCAGTGAGGTTCTTTCGGCCTATTGTGTCGGGTCGAAAGAATTTTTTTGAGTTTATCCGGTCAGCCCAGTAGCGTGATAAAGGAGGAAATAATGGAAAATAAAACTGATTTTAAGCCGTATGTTCCGGCGTCCAAAATTACACCGGAATTTACGGTTACGTCCATTGTTATGGGCGTACTGTTGGCTGTTCTGTTTGGTGCAGCAAATGCCTATCTGGGTCTGAGAGTCGGTATGACCGTTTCGGCGTCCATTCCTGCAGCCGTAATTGCAATGGGTGTCATTCGTGTGATTATGCGAAAGAATTCCATTCTTGAAAGCAATATCGTACAGACAGTCGGTTCTGCCGGTGAATCCGTTGCAGCCGGTGCGATCTTTACGATTCCGGCACTCTTTCTTTGGGCTGGCGAAGGTGTAATGGACAAGCCCAGTATTATTGAGATCACACTGATCGCATTGATTGGTGGTCTGCTCGGCGTTTTCTTTATGGTACCGCTGCGTAATGCGCTCATCGTCAGAGAGCATGGTGTGCTGCCTTATCCCGAGGGTACAGCATGTGCAGAAGTACTCCTTGCTGGTGAGCAGGGCGGTGCGAATGCATCGACTGTATTTGCTGGTATGGGATTCGCAGCACTGTTCAAGTTCATCATTGATGGACTCAAGGCGGTTCCCGGCGAGGTATCCCTCAGAGTCAAGGGTTTTGCCGGTGAGATTGGTACCCAGATCTATCCTGCGGTAATGAGCGTTGGTTATATCTGTGGTTTCCGTATCTCTTCCTATATGTTCGCTGGCGGCGTGCTCAGCTGGCTCGTAATCATTCCGCTGATCGTGATGTTTGGTGCGGATGCAATCATTTATCCCGCAGACGGACAGACCATTGGTGAGATCTTCGCCGCAGATGGTGCAAGCGGCATCTGGAGCAGCTACATCCGCTACATCGGCGCAGGTGCACTGGCTGCAGGTGGTATCATCAGTCTGATCAAGTCCCTGCCGCTGATTATCCGTACCTTCCGTGACGCACTCAAGGGTATGGGTGTGAAGTCCAATGGCACACAGGACAGAACAAGTACGGATCTCAGCATGAAGGTGGTACTTGGTGCAATTGCAGTACTGACACTTGCGATCTGGCTGATCCCCGCAATTCCGGTAAATCTCCTTGGTGCTCTGATTATTGTCGTATTCGGTTTCTTCTTTGCGACCGTATCTTCCCGTATGGTTGGTCTGGTTGGCAGCAGTAATAACCCTGTATCCGGTATGGCGATCGCAACCCTGCTGATCTCCACCATTATTCTGAAGGCAACCGGTATGACAGGTGCAGCAGGTATGGCTGCTGCCATTGCGATCGGTTCCATTATCTGTATTGTAGCGGCAATTTCCGGCGATACTTCTCAGGATCTTAAGACAGGTTATCTGCTTGGTTCCACACCGAAGAAGCAGCAGATCGGTGAGATTATCGGTGTTGTTGCATCCGCACTTGCGATCGGCGCAACGCTTTATCTGCTTGACAGCGCATGGGGCTTTGGCTCTGAGGAGCTTGGTGCACCGCAGGCTACGCTCATGAAAATGATCATTGAGGGTGTTATGAGTGCGGAACTGCCGTGGAATCTGGTATTCATCGGCGTATTCATTGCGATTCTTGTTGAAGTGATCGGTATACCGGTACTTCCCTTTGCAATCGGTGTTTATCTGCCCGTACAGCTCAATGCCTGCATTCTGATCGGCGGTATTATCCGTCTGTTCTTCGATAAGATGAAGGCAAAGAATGAAGAAGAGGAAAACAAGAAGAAAGACATCATCAGCGATGGTATTCTCTTCTGCTCCGGTATGATCGCAGGTGAGGGCCTCGTTGGTATTCTGCTTGCATTGCTTGCAGTGTTCGGTGTTGGCGAAATGATCGATATTTCCGGCAAGCTTGGTCTTCCGGAAGTAATATCCAATATCGGCAGTCTGGTTGTATTTGGTCTGATGATCTGCACGCTGCTGAAGTTCTCCATCTGGAAGAAGCGTGGAAAGGCTGAAACCAAGAATGAAAAGTAAGCTTAATCAGGAAGAAAATTATCTGGAACGCTGTCCCGTTCGTCCTGCAGGAATTGCATGGTCAACGGATGAAAACGGAATCGTGACGCTCGACATTGAAAACAAGGGCATCATGAATCGCATCGCCCAGAAGCTTCTGAAGAAACCAAAGGTTTCCCACATTCATCTTGATGAGATCGGCAGTTTTGTATGGCCGCTGATCGATGGTGAAACTACGATTGCGCAGATGGGTGAGCCCATGGAAGCGCATTTCGGTGACAGGGCGAAACCAACCTATGAACGGCTGGCGAAGTTCTTTCAGATACTGGACAGCTATCATTTCGTAGAGTGGAAATAGGAAGAAACCTCCTGATACGATAACAGCCGCCATTTACATGGCGGCTGTTCGTTCAATCAGGAAGCAAATAAGGAGGATTTGCATGATATATACAGTAACCTGCAATCCCGCAGTGGATTATGTGGTGCATACCGGTGCACTGCAGCTTGGAGCAGTTAACCGTAGCAGCGCAGAAGAAATCTTCTTTGGCGGAAAAGGCATCAACGTTTCTCTTGTACTCAAAGAGTTGGGGGTACCTTCAGTAGCGCTTGGCTTTGTTGCCGGTTTTACCGGCGATGCGATTGAACATGGCGTGCAGTCAAAGGGGATCCTAACGGATTTCGTACATCTTGAGCAGGGCTTTTCCCGCATTAATCTGAAGATCCGGTCAGAGCTTGAGACTGAGCTGAACGGTCAAGGCCCTGTGATTACAGATACAGCGATTGCGGCATTGTTTGAGAAACTGGATCTGCTTTCCGAAGGCGATACCATTGTTCTGGCAGGCAGCGTCCCGCAAACAATGCCGGCAGACATCTATGCTCGGATCCTTGCCCATCTATCCGGTAAGCAGATCCGGAGCGTTGTGGATGCTTCCGGTGAGCTGCTGCATCATGTCCTGAAGTTCAAACCATTCCTCATTAAGCCCAATCACCATGAGCTTGGCGCATTCTTCGGCGTCACACTGTGTACGACGGATGAGATTGCATTGTATGCAGAGAAGCTCCGACAAATGGGCGCACAGAATGTTCTGGTGTCCATGGCAGGGGATGGAGCACTTCTGATTGACGAGCATGGCCGTCAGCACGTCTGTGCGGCTTGCAGCGGCGTTGTAAAGAATTCAGTGGGTGCAGGGGACTCCATGGTTGCAGGCTTCCTGGCAGGCGTACAGAGCGGTGATTATGCTGCTGCGCTTCGCCTTGGGACGGCAGCAGGTGGCGCGACTGCATTTTCAGAGGGGCTTGCACAGGCAGCAGAGATCTACAAACGATTGGATGCTCTGCAGGCGTGATGATACAAAAAGAGTCGGAACTAGAGTTCCGACTCTTTTGTTTTGCTTAAACATACTTGTTCTTTAATGCCTGACTGTAACTGAAATAGGTATTATCAATATAACAGTAAGGAACCTGATCACCCCAAGTGTGGTAATAGCTTGCTCGGAAGAACGTTACATAGATCGGCAGTGTCGTACCATTGTACATGACGTCGTTCACGGCGTTAACGCAGCTTGTGAAAGGCGTTGTAGATGCGACCTTGCTGGCAACAGAGAACTGGTTCTTCTCGTAGATAACCTCGCTCAGTGTTTTATTGGAAGTCCACATACGATTGATGACGAGACTTGCAACTGCCTTCTGACATTCGTAACTTTCAGAACCAGCTTCGAGTGTGACAAGCGCTGCAAGGAGTTTCGCTTCATCAGTCGTCAGGTTTACGATCGGCGCAGCCTCTGTAGGTGCTTCCGTTGTCGGCTCCGTTGTAGGCTCAGGAGTCGGTGCAGGCGTGGGCTCCGTTGTCGGTTCTGTGGTAGGCTCTTCGGTAGGAGCCTCAGTCGGTTCCTCAGTGGGAGGCTCTGTAGGATCTGTAACAGGCTCTGTGGGATCTTCCGCAACTTCGCCGTCGATAATATCTCTGTTTTCGAGGTAGTATGCAAAATCCTCAGAACCGCCAGCACCAACGTAAGTTGCGTATGCTAATACAATGGATGCGTCTACGGCTGTGACAGCGCCATCAGAATTAACATCAGCACAAAAGCATTGATCCTCAGTAAAGGTTCCGGTACCGTCAGTACCAATGAGAGCTGCCTCTGCAAGGATGCTTGCAGCATCGAGTGCATCGACTTCACCATTTGCATCGACATCACCGATCATCAGTTCATAAGATGTGGCAGTTACTGATTCTGCCGGGGTGGTGTTTGCTGCCGCAGCAGCGATTGTGTTTGTCATGCTCAGATCAATTATACAGCAGCCGCTCATAATTGCAACTGAAAGCATCGCAGATAATTTTTTAAGCATTTTCATTCTCCAATCTTGTGTAATCATTGTGTAATCTTTTGGGGTTGTTACAATGATAGCACAAATGGCAGGAAAAAGCAAGTGATTTTCTTGTCGAAAGAAATTTTTTAGTGAATTGGACGATCTTTTGAATGATTATTCAACAATTATTTGGCACTCCGCTACAGATGTTTACGCAATAACTATTGTGAGTTCATGGAAAATTCATATTTTGTTTTCTGCCTGAAAAACGACAAAAATCGAATTCGGGGTGTATCTGACAGTCATTTCAGACCATTTCTCCGTTCGCAATTCGTTCTGCTAAATCGTTGAGATAGACCCAGCGATCCATCTTTTCGGCCAGCAGCTCCTCAAGGTGTTCCTTCTCTTCGGTCAGTGCCTGGAGCTTCAGATAGTCGGATACGGAGACTGTAATTTGTTGTTCCTTTTCTGTAATCTTTTCTTCAATTTCTGCAATGTCATCATCGATTCTGTCATATTCCCGCTGCTCATTAAAGGAGAACCGGAGCTTGGTTTTACCGGTAAAGGTGCGCTCCTTTTTTTCTGTTTGCTTTTGCGGTTTCTCTGATGCTACAGCTTTTGTCATAGCCTTTTCCGCATAGTCGCTGTAGTTGCCGTTATACTGGTGAACGCTGCCATTGCCCCGAAATTCCCAGATTTCATCCGCCATCTTGTCAAGGAAATAGCGATCGTGAGAAATGGCAATGACTGCACCGCTGAAGCTGCGCAGGTAATCTTCGAGAATGGTGAGCGTTGCAATATCAAGATCATTGGTCGGCTCGTCAAGGAGCAGGATATTCGGTGCTGTCATTAGTACCTTTAATAAGTACAGACGTTTTCGTTCGCCGCCGGAGAGCTTCTCAATCCGATTCCACTGCAGCTCCGGTGTAAAGAGAAAGGTTTCAAGCATTCTGGCAGCTGTGACAGTGCCGTTGGGTGTACGGATCTGTTCGGCGGTTTCACGGATATATTCGATCACACGTAGGGATGGATCCATTTGCTCGCACTCCTGTGAAAAATAACCGATCTTCACCGTGTCACCAATCGTGATGGTACCGCTGTCCGGCAGAATCTCTCCTGCGATCATTCGGATGAAGGTGGATTTGCCTGCGCCATTCTGACCGACAATACCGATTCGTGCGTCCCTTGCTAAGTTGCAGGAAAAGTCATGAATCAGCAGGTTCCCGTCGATGGATTTGGTGATTTGCTTCAGCTCCACTGTCTTTTTGCCTAAACGGGAGGAAACGGACTGCAGCTGCAGCTTTTCTGCTTCAACGGGCTTTTCACGATTTTCCAGTGCGTGAAAACGTTCGATACGATCCTTGGATTTGGTTCCTCTTGCACGAACACCCCTGCGGATCCATTCCAGTTCCTGCCGATAGAGCGTTCTGTTTTTGCGCTCTTTCGCCTCGGCGTCAGCTTCACGCTGCGCTTTTTGTGCAAGGTAGTCGCTGTAATTCCCGACGCATTCATAAATCTTGCCGTGATCAACCTCGACGATTTTCTTCGTGATACTGTTCAGAAAGTAGCGATCATGCGTAACCATGACAATGGCGCCACGATATTTCTTGAGCTGTTCTTCAAGCAGAGTTACGGTTTCGTGATCAATATGGTTGGTTGGCTCGTCCAGCAGGAGGATATCACTGGGCTGAATCAGCGCTGCCGCAATGCCGGCACGTCTTCGTTCACCACCGGAAAGTGTGCTGATGTCTCTGCTGGTATCCTCGATTCCAAGCTTTCCGAGGATGGATCTGGCTTCGAATTCCTTTGCTTCCTTCAGATCCGTCGGCAGGTGCAGCATGACTTGCTCCAGAACTGTACCATGCGGTTCAAATTCCGGAATCTGCGGCAGATAGGAGATGCGCACCCCATTGGTACGGATGATATCACCGCTGTCGGCTTCCTCAGCGCCGGCAAGAATCCGCAGCAGGGTGGATTTTCCGGTACCGTTGATACCGACAATACCAACCTTGTCTCCCTCATTCAGAAAGAAGGAAACAGAATCGAGCACTTTTCGCTCCATATAGGTTTTCGAAATATTCTGTGCAGATAATAGAATCATGGTTTGCTCCTTACATATATAATATATGTATTATACCATGTTTTTGCAGTGATTTCAATAGGTTTCGGGTTATTGCCCTTTACAGGATCCTCAGCAAAGAACTGCATCGGGATGCGTAATGAGTTCTTCATGTTTTTACCTCTCTTTCTTAGATTTGGATATAAAAAGAGCACCTCCGTGAGAGATGCTGATTTATCTGTTTTTGGGGTATGAGAAAACCGCCCATCACTGAGCGGTTTCGTTCTTTTCTTCGTTCGGTTCAAATCCGATGCCGTTGTTGCATTCTTTTCGTTCTTTGAGATTTCTGTAATCAAATCCCTTGGGGTGACCGTCTGGAAAAGCTTCACAACAAGCAAGCCAACCATCTTTTAATGGTCGTCTATGCTTGCATTCTCTGCAATCTGTAACACAAATCATAGATATTTCCTCCCCATGTATTCTTCGTAGAAATCTGAAAGTTCTTTAGTAACTTTAACTTCTCTGCGACGCAGTACTTCAAGTTCCGCAAGGCATTCTGCACCATCTTCAAGTGCAATTTTACTGACTCCAGGTTTCCCTAAGTTCAGCAGTTTGTCATACAAAGCTTTTACATCGCCAGCAGATTTACCGTTTATTGCAATTGCATGCTCACTCTCATGAATAACAGCTTCTTCAAGAGAATTTACAACTGTGCTGTCTGTATCTGCGAATGCCGCATCCACCTCTTCCAATGTTTTGCCTGAAAGATATTCAGAATTTATGTTGAACTTTAGCAACTCGTTTGGCAATGGCTCGGTTTGAAGAACAGGAGTACCATGCACAGTTGTAGGTGAGACGGTAGGTGATATTTCACTGATTATAAATCCCCCATCTCTTTCGCACTGTTTCATTGTGTTCAGAATGACATCATTTACCTCTTGCGCAATATTTTTGCCATGCGTAACAAGTTCGTAGTCATCGACATCTATTGATTTAATTATACCACTTCCACCCGAAATGTCAAGACCTTTTCCCTGAATTTCCGCAATTCTGTGGAAGGGTAATTCGTAGTTAAACCTGTAAAGCAAAAGCCGCTGACATAGAGTCAGCGGCTTTAATCATCAATTAACGGAAAGTGTTTCAACCAGTTTCACGATGTACTTCATAATGTTCAGGGAGTCGTTTGCTGTCGGTTCGCTGTCGCCATCAATATCAGCATTTACTGCGCCCTGTTCAGAGAGTGAACCACCGCCCAGCAGGTACTTGTTCAGTACGATGACGTCGAGAACATCGACAGAACCATCTTCGTTCGCATCGCCTGCAATGGGATCAATGGTATCAAGATATGCAAGCTGAACACCGGTCTGTGTTGCATATGCAGCAGCAGTTGCACCGTGATAGCACTTGACAATGAAATCTTCAAGTACCAGGTGAATGAAGATGTAGGAATACTGACCATTTGCAGTAAGTGTCGATGTACAACCGAATGCTTCTCTTCCGATTGTTACATCCTTACCAAGAATGGTAACTTCGGGCAGAGAGGTGCAGTTTACGAATGCCTCCGGACCAATTTCCTTCACACCTTCTGGAATGGTCAGGGAAGTCAGACCTGTTCCGGCAAACGCACTCTGCTCGATGACCTTCAGGCTTTCCGGCAAGGAAACATCTGTCAGTGCTTCACATCCGTAGAAAGCACTGTCGCCAATACGCTCGATGCCCTCAGGAATCACAACGGATGTAATGTTCTTATTGAGTTTGAATGCGCTGCCCAGAATCTTCGTGACAGTATCCGGAATGACAACATCGCCCACAGCGGTCGTGCCGTCAATGAGAATATTATTGATGATCAGCAGGGGAGATTCAGCGAGCATTGCTGCAAGCCAAGGTGTTTCACTGAATGCCTTGTCACCGATTTCAACGATGGTTGTAGGCAGTGTGATGGTCTCAAGCAGCGTGCAGCGCAGGAATGCCTGTTTGCTGATCATGGTCACGCTGTCAGGAATAATAACTTCTGTAACAAAGCCGTTCTTTGTGCCGAAGATCTGCTCACCGATACGGGTAACACCATCCGGAATTGTGATAACAACAGGATCTGGTGTGGTCTCATCGGGAAGTGGGGCTTCAGGGATCTGTACACCTGCGGAGGGCTGACCCTCAATGATACCGCCATTCTGCTCGCACAGGAAAGAGGTCATCCATGCAAGCGGAGCGTTCCAGTTAATGGTGCACTCGTTGACAGAATAAGCTTCAATATCATCAATATATACGGTCTGCGGTGCAACTGCGCCGGGAACCCATTCTTTGTTTTCCTGTACAATCGGGTCTTCTCTTCCTGTGTTCGGACCGCCGACCAGAACGCCGCAGGGAGCCTTCGGGAAATCGGGATTTGCCTGTACAGCCCACCAGCGATGATGCGGATACTGCGCACTGTGAATACCATAGCCGGTTACATAGGAGAAGTCCAGCGGATTGCGGCCGAGGATATAGTCCATTGCGCTGACTGCGCCATCAAGATACGCAGTGTCCTTACTCAGATCGTACGCATATGCCAGAACTACGGCATTATCCACAACAAAAGAGTTGGAACCCCAGGTGTATCTGGGATAGGTATCACCATCGTTCATTGTACCCTTGTAGGTCAGACCATAACCCTGAGAATTTGCAATTGCAGCGAATTCATCCGCTGTTTCCAGAATGTTGGATTTCAGCGTTGCATTTTCTTCCGCTGTCAGTACATCCGGATAGAGCGTCAGAGTCAGGGAACCCAAAGAAGAAGTGTGACCCCAGTCGAAACTTCCGGTAAAGCCGGATGCTTCGCCGCCGTTCATATCGGAGGGAACATCGAGCGCCCATGTGGAGGTCAACAGGTCGCTGTAATAACTTTCGTCTCCGGTCGCTGTATAAAGCTCACAAGCTGCCCAGTAGAATTCGTCAGTAACATCGTCATCACCGTAAGGTCCGCCGCCGTCAATGGTGTCCGTAAGGGGTGCATACATTTCGGGATTTGCCTTTGCTGCGGTGTAGGCGTTCTTTGCTGCAGTCAGACATTCCGCTGCAAACTCGGCGTCGAGATCCTTCCAAAGACGGTATGACTGTGCAGCGCATGCTGCCATATTCAGCGTTGCAGCAGTTGTCGGCGGCATCAGGATACGACGGGTTGTATCGTTTGCAGGATTCAGACCAAGAGCAGTCCACTTGATACCATGTACCTTGTGATATACCATGTCCTTGCAGTCTCCGTCCTGCACGATCATCTTGAGCATCCATTCCATTTCGAAACGTGCTTCATCAAGCAGGTCCGGATATCCATTATTGTTTTCAGGAATCTGCATGGTGCCGTCCTGGTATGCATCTGCAGTACCCATGTTCAGGGCACGCTCGTATTCATTCTGCATCATCCACAGAGAAATACCGCCATTGACAACATACTTGCCGTGGTCACCGGCGTCGTACCAGCCGCCGCTTACATCCTGTGTACCGGAAGAACCTGTGTAGCCCCAAGTGTGATAAATTTCTGCGAGATCGGGGGAATGGCCTGCATCACGTGCAAGTGCTTCAGCGTCACCGGATGTAATATACTGCGCTTCAATCTCCATGCCGGAACGTGCCTGATAGAAATAGTTCAGGGAGTCATAGAGGAGACCGGAATACACATCGGTCACACCGATTGTGAATGCTCTGGATTCGGATCCATTTGCTGCTTTCAGGGTATATGTACCGGTTTCCTTGAAATCAGAGAAATTCAGAATCTGAACATTATCGCCGGATTCGATGTCATAGCCGTGCGGTGTGGAGGTGCCGGTATAAACAGAGTTGCCTTCTGTATCAAGCAGCTCAAACTGCATAGCTTCTGTTTCGTCGGTAACCAGTGTTGCCTTTTTTGCCTGATCGGGGAAGTAACCGAGCTGATTGGTAATAATCGGTGCACGCTTCCAGTTCTTTGCTTCTTCTGCTTCCTGCTGTGCCTTGTCCTTCTCTGCCTGGATCTCATCAAGTCGATTGGTCACGACATCAACCGCATCAATGAGGATACCATTAACGATGACAAACGGAGATTGTTCCTTCTGTGCAGCGATCCAGGGGGTATCGCCCAGTGCCGCATTACCGATATAGGTGACGCTCTCGGGAATGTCGATCGTTTCGAGTGCCTGACAGTCATTGAAAGCATAGCTTTCGATTGTGGTGAGTGTGGACGGGAGTGTGACATCACTCAGGCTCTTGCAGTGCCAGAATGCACCGGAACCGATGGAGGTGATGCCTTCCGGAATCACGATGGAAGTGATGGTGCTGCCATAGAACACAGTTGCGCCGATCTTGGTAACAGGCATACCTTCGATCTCTGTCGGGATCTCCTCGAATACAGTCTTGTCAACGCATCCGGTGATCATAACGCATCCATCTTCTACAGAATAGGTGTAGTTGCCATAAGTTGGCTTTGACGTGGATGCAGCAACTGCGGTCAGTTCATTGCTTTGGATCCCGCTGACAGGTAATCCGGTGCAAAGAAGACAGAGTGCAGCTGCCAGTGCAGTGAACTTGTGTTTTCTCATATCTTTTACCCTCTCTCTCCGCCTAGGCGGAATTAATTATCTATATTTTATCAAAACTTCACCACAAAAGCAACAGTTTTTCGTGAAAAAAGCCTTGAAATTCTTGAAAATTTATCTAGAATTTATTAATGAAAAAATATTATTCACATTTTGACAAAAAAGATCTTTAAAATTCCGGTTTTGTACTATATGATGAGAGTTCTGTTCTATTAAAAATAACGGGATAAGAATGTGCCGATTTGCTTTGGTTTATTGTATAACTTGAATTTTCACATTTAAATGTAGTAATTTTAATTTGTAAGTTGATTTTTCCTTTGTAGTTAAATAAAAAGATCAAGAGCATTAAATCTATTTTTACAATTTTTTTCATAAGAAAAAACTTCTATATACACTCGTCTTGCTCTGCTGGATTCCATTCGTGAAGAGGATCGGCTGCCATACAGGGGAGGGATGCTGATTGTTAAATGTAAGAATCTAATAAAATTTACGTTATAAAATATGCTAGATTTTTCAAACAATTTATGTTAAAATATATCCAATACAACATTTGGTTCTGGTAATAAAAGGAGGATTTATTTATGAAAAAGAGAATAAGGCTGGCGGTCTCTTTGTTATCAGTGGTTATGCTGATCAGCAGCATGCCTTCCATGACATTTGCCCAAAGCACAAGAGAGGTGCTCGTTACTAATACAGAAGAGCTGCATGCAGCTCTTGCCGATGCAAAGGCTGGTGATGAGATCATTCTGAAGGAAGGAGTTTATCAGCATGACGACTGGATCGGCGTATGGGCTGTATTCTATGGGAATGCGAGCGGCACTGCAGAGCATCCGATTATTCTGCGCAGTGAAGATCCGGAGCATCCGGCCACGCTCAGCGGCGTGACTACAGAAGAAAAATATGTCCTGCAGATCATCGGAAGCCACTGGGAAATCCGGGATCTGAAGCTCTGTGAAGGAGGAAAGGGCATCTTCCTCGAACAATCTGAGCATAGCATTATTTCCGGATGCGAAGTGTACGATATCGGAGATGAGGCGATCCATATCATTGATAACAGCAGCTATAATCTCGTAGAAAATTGTTATATCCATGATACCGGAAAATCCACGCCTATGTACGGCGAAGGTGTCTATATCGGCAGCTCCTATAAAGCAGAGG
Organism: Oscillospiraceae bacterium; assembly: GCA_045544635.1. Taxonomy (GTDB): domain Bacteria; phylum Bacillota; class Clostridia; order Oscillospirales; family Ruminococcaceae; genus UBA3855. The sequence continues at coordinate 6,619 of JAZPZJ010000001.1, read as the reverse complement.
GTTATGGATTTGACTGTCATTATAATACCGTCAGAGGCTGCAGAATCGGTCCGAATGTGACAGCGGATCATGTAGACATCAAGGAATATACCATCGGCAACGTAGTAGAGAACTGTATTTTTGATGGAACAGGGATCGCCGGACAAAACGGGGGCGACAGTTTTGTTGAAATCAAGGGCAACAACTGCGTTGTCCGCAATAATATCGGTTATCAGAACGGATGCGAAAATATGAAGTATGCGTTCGATGCGAATAAGATGCTCGATGGCTGGGGACAGAACAATAAAGTGTACGGAAATACAGTATATTTTGATTCTGAAAATGCAATTATGTTTAAGGAATGGATGTGCGATTCGCAGGTGTTCCGTAATGTTTCAGTTCCCGCAGGCGCAGGCTATGAATCGAGTATGACATTGCGTGTTCTTGGATTCGATCTCGATGGGGATACAACTGAAGATGGCGAAGTCAATACCGAAGATGTGCGTCGTTTGCAGGATTATGTACTCGGAAAGGAAGGGGGACATCTGTCCGCTGAAAACGCCGAACTGACTGCGGATGGTACACTGAATGCTTTTGATCTGTGCATGCTCAAAAAGCAGCTGCAGTCCGGTGATGCCGTTGATACACCTGTGATCTCTGTGGACTATGTTGAAGAAAAAACAGCAGCATGGCGAATTTCTGACGGACTAGGCGGTAAGTCAACCACGTTCCATCTGCAGGCACAGCCGGGAAATGTGGTGAGTGCATCGTGGGGCTACTGGGATGGTAATTATGCCAACGCTGATGGAAGCACGGGCAAGTGGCTCTCATTCTCTCTCGGCAAATATACATTGGATGAAAATGGTACGGCCGAGATTACGGTTGAGGTTCCGGAGGGAATGCGGCGTGTAATGCTTGAGGTGAATGGTTATTCTGATGGCAGCTCCAGTTTGGATAAGGACGGCGTAGAGCTTACAAAGGTTACGGTTACAGAATAATCGCATCGTTTTCTAAGAATGATTTATTTATGAAAGAATCCTTGCTTTCTGAAGCAGGGGTTCTTTTTGAATTGTCAGGATATGAATGAATTCTATTGAAAAATGCAAAAAAATATGGTAAAATAGTATTATCAAAAGCGGATTGATATATCAATATTCGAGTGCAGGAAAGGCGGTGGAAAGATGAGTGAGGATACAGAAAAAAGATTAACAGAGCTTCTGTTTGAACAGCGGGAACAGCAATTTGAACGTGCCTCCTTTGATCGGGAAATTGCATTCTATGAAAGTATCGGTGCAGGGGATCTGGAAATGATGCGGTTTTTGGCGTCGCCTCTCATTACTGAAGGATGTGGAGTTCTCAGTAAGGATCCGCTACGTAATCTGAAATACCATCTGGTGGTGCTGGCGGCGCTCGTTGCACGTTTTTGCATCCGTTATGGAATGACACCAGGAATGGCTTATCAGCTCAGCGACCTGTATATTATGGAAGCGGATGAATGCCGCACCGAGGAGGAACTTCGTGCTGTGCATCGTTCCATGCTCGAAGGCTATACCAAGCGCATGCAGCAGGTGCGGTGCAGCAAGATCTATTCCAAACAGATCGTCAAGACCATCGAGTTCGTGAGTGAGCATCTGCATAGTAAAATTTTGCTCCGTGACGCAGCAGAAGCACTCCAGCTCAGTGAGGCATATCTTTCACGATTGTTCAAATCAGAGATGGGATGCACCTTCAATGAGTATGTGAATCGCAGAAAAATTGAAAATGCTGCAAAACTAGTACGTTATTCCGAATATAGTGATGCTGAAATCAGTAATTTGCTGGCGTTCAGTTCACAAAGCTACTTTATCAAACAGTTTCGTAAATACATGCATATGACACCGAAGGAGTACCGTGGAAATTATCGTGTTTCCATGATGCCTTCGGAAAATGAGTCTGATAACCCTCTTCTCGATTGAGATGTCAAAAATTTACTATTTTTGTCAATGGTTTTATATATTTTTATACAAATTACCAGTAAAATAAAATTATAGGCTGGAATGCGCTACCAGCCAGATCGAGAAATTTTATATTGAGAGGGGAAGTATTATGAAAAAGCACACATTCAGAAGAATGGCTGCAGTAATTGCTGCCTGTGCATGTATGGCAACTGCACTGCCGATTGCACAGCTCCCGGCATCTGCTGCAAATCTCATCAGCAATTCGACCTTTGACAGCGGTACAACGGATTGGGGTATTTACAAGGAGAGCGGCGGTGTCGCAACACTTGGTACCGATGCCGGAAGACTGGCACTGCATATCACAAATTCCGGACAGGTGACCTATTCTGTACAGATGTACTATGATATCATTCCGTTGTATGAAAATGCGAAATATCGTCTGAAGTATGACATTTCCTGTACCAAAAACCGTTTTGTGGAAGGCATGATCCAGCAGAACGGCGGTACCTATACCGCATATACCTGGAAGGGGCTCAATATCGGACCGACTCCCCAGACGGTTGATTATGAATTTACCATGGCATATGAAACCGATATTATGTCAAAACTTGTATTCAACTGTGGCATTCAGGAAAATGACGGCGGGGATATGGGAGATCATACGATCTATCTGGACAATGTATCTCTTGAATTGGTGGATGATTCTAATGTGGACTACGGTTCCACCAGACCCTATGAGCCGCCGATCCTCACAAACCAGATCGGTTATCTGCCAAACAGCAAGAAGACTGCGGTAATCCGAAATGCATCCGGTGCTTCCTCCTTCTCTGTAGTGAATGCGGATAATGGTCAGGTTGTGTATACCGGTACACTTTCCGGCAGCGTGAATAATGCTTCTGCAGGTGAGACAAACCAGACGGGTGATTTCTCCTCTGTTACGGCACCGGGTACTTATTACATTAGCTGTGCCGGACTGGATAATTCCTATCCGTTTGAGATTTCCGATACTGTTTATGATGAAATGCTGGATGATTCTGTTAAGATGCTCTATCTGCAGCGCTGCGGCACTGCGGTTGAAGGCGGTGCATTCAGCCACCCGGCATGCCATACCAGCATGGCAACGATCTATGGGACCAACCAGCAGATTGATGTCAGCGGAGGCTGGCACGATGCGGGCGACTATGGACGTTATGTTGTTCCGGCTGCTAAGGCAGTTGCGGATCTGCTCTATGCATACATTGAAAATCCGTCCTTGTATGGCGATAATTATGGTATCCCTGAGAGCGGAAACGGTAAATCCGATCTGCTCGACGAAGTGAAGTATGAGCTTGACTGGATGTTCAAAATGCAGGCAAGCAATGGCGGCGTGTACCATAAGGTTACCTGTGCAGGTTTCCCGGGTTATGTAATGCCGCAGAATGAGACCAATCCGCTCATTGTGACTCCTGTTTCTACTACTGCGACAGCAGACTTCGCCGCTTCCATGGCGCTGGCTGCAGAAGTGTATGCAGATGTTGATGCTGCATACGCTGCAAAGTGCCTGGCGGCTGCTGAAAATGCTTGGAGCTTCCTTGAACAGAATCCCAATTTTATTCTGGTGGATCCCGAAGAAATTACCACCGGTGATTATAAGGACTTCAAATACGATGACAGCGACGAGCGCTACTGGGCTGCTGCACAGCTGTATCGTACTACCGGCGATTCCAAGTATCTCAATGCGATCGGTTCTGTCAAGAGCGGTCTTGACTGGAGCACCGTTGGCGATTACGGCAACATTGCGATTCTGACGATGCCGAACATCGACAAGAACAGCACTGCTTATACAAATGCAAAAAATCAGATTATCAAGCAGGCAGACACTTTCCTGAATACATCTGACAGCACCGCATATGGCGCAGGTATCAGCAAATTCGAATGGGGCAGCAATATGACTGTTGCCAACAGCGGCATCATTTTGGCGCTTGCAGGTCGTGCGACCGGCGATGCACGTTATTCTGAAGCAGCAGAAAAGCAGCTGCACTATCTGCTCGGCACCAATCCCCTCGGCACCTGCTTTATGACCGGTTATGGTACCGTATCTCCGCAGTGCCCGCATCATCGTCCTTCCATGGTAGCGAATGCACCGATGAAGGGAATGCTTGTTGGCGGCGTTGACTCCCAGCTTGAAGACAGTGCTGCAAAGGCATACCTCAATGGTGTTGCTCCGGCAAAGTGCTATGTAGACAACTGGGAAAGCTATTCTACAAATGAGGTCACAATTTATTGGAATTCTCCGCTGACTTATCTCGTAACACTGACGGGAGAAACCGAAGAAGTAGTAGAGCCGACTCCTGACCCCACACCTGAGCCTACTCCCGAACCTACACCTGAGCCCACGCCCGAGCCTACAGAACCTCCGACGCCTTCCAATCCCGGTACGGTTTCCTATGGTGATGTTAACTGCGATGGCGAAGTTGACGTACTTGATATTATTGTACTCAACAAGTATCTGCTTGGCGGCGGTTCTCTGACCGATCAGGGCAGACTCAATGCGGATGTGGACAACGACAATGATCCGACGGCAAATGATTCTCTGAATATCATGAAGTATATCGTAAAGCTGCTTGATTCCCTCCCTCTGAATCCTCAGCCTGACGATCCTGAACAGGAAACTACTGCGCCGACAGAACCTCCTACGCAGGAGCAGCAGACCCAGAACGGAATTCCGGTTTACGGAACACAGATGAACGCAGATGCAACGCTGATTGCAGATTTCCGTAATGGTGCAACTTCTTCTTTCTTTGCTTCTGATGGATGGACAAATGGCAGCTGCTTTGACTGTGGCTGGTATGCACGCAATACTTCTTTCGATGGCGGTGTGCTGAATCTGACCATCGACCAGGACTGGTCCGGTCAGTATCATTATTCCGGTGCTGAGTACAGAACCACCGATCATTACAGCTACGGCTATTATGAGACCTCCATGCAGGCGATCAAGAATGACGGTGTTGTTTCTTCCTTCTTTACCTATACCGGCCCTTCCGAGAATAATCCTTGGGATGAGATTGATATTGAGATCCTGGGCAAGGATACCACTACGGTACAGTTCAACTACTATACCAACGGTCAGGGCAATCACGAGTATTACCACAATCTCGGATTCGATGCCTCCGAAGGCTTCCATACCTACGGCTTTGACTGGCAGCCCGATCATATCACATGGTATGTGGATGGCGTTGCAGTATATACCGCATATGACAACATCCCCTCCACTCCCGGCAGAATCATGATGAATGTATGGCCCGGTACAGGTGTGGATGATTGGCTTAAGCCGTTCAACGGCAATACCCCTCTGACTGCCCGTTATCAGTGGGTAACCTATGATAATTAATCCATCCTTCCAATAAACATGGAAAGTCTCTGAAAATTCAGGGACTTTCTTTGTTTTATCTGACAGGAAAAACTTACCATTTTCTTTACAAATTAATATGAAGGTGATATAATGATAGTAAACTTTTATTTGGGGGAGATTGTATGAACAAGATAATAGCAGCAACTGTAGCAGGTGCTCTCGTTGCATTGTACGGGGCGCAGCCCTTAAAGCCGTGCTGTGCTGAAACAGCGTCACAGGTTGTTTCCGGTGATCTTGACATGGATGGCAGTATTAGTGTTACTGATATTGTATATCTTCAAAAATATCTTCTTGCACTTACATCGATGACTGATGTGCAGTGGGTTAATGCGGATGTGATTGCTGACGGAAGCGTGAATGCTTTTGATCTTGCAGCAGTACGAAAGCTTATACTTTACCCGCCTGTTGACGAGGAAAACACCTATGGCTGGACGAAAATGGAGATGGGCGCAGAGTATAAGGTAACGGCAGAAAGCAAAGAAAGCATTAAAATCGAAACCTATTCCATAGGAGAAGAGCCATGGTGGGTGCAGGCGAAATATGAAGGCTTATCTTTAATGGCAGGAAAAACTTATGAACTATCCTTTACCGTTTCGTCAGATCATGAAGCACAGATTAATGCGATGATTCAGGAATGCCCTGATCCCTATACTGTCTATTCTCTTGCAACGTATACAACATCAGGAGAAGCGGTCACATATACGCAGCAGTTTACAATGCCTGAGGACTGCGAAAATACAAAGATCGCTTTTGATGCGGGCTATAGCGAGGGTGTTTATTTTATCGAAGATATTTCTTTGAAAGAAGTCGGCTCAAATCTTGTTGCAAGTCCGGTTACCTGGTCCTATTATGCTACACCTGAAGAAGGGGCTGCAGCGGAATTCGGAAGCTCTGCTGAATACTATGGATTCAAGGCAAATGTAACATTTGCAGGAAAGTATTGCTGGAATGTCGGTGCAGTTTCCAATCATTTTACACTGACTCCTGGAAGAAAATACAGAGTATCTTTTGAGGCAATGTGCAGTACCGATACCGTGATGAATCCAGCTGTGCAGCGCACGGACGGGGAGTATTATTATGCTGCACTTTCCGACTATGTTGCAGTTACAGATGAAATGCAGGAATATTCCTATGAAATTGATGTAGACGAGCAGATTTATGATAACTGGTATCTGTGCTTCAATATGGCGATTGCAGAGGGCGAATACACAGTCCAGAATATCCAGATACGAGATATCGGAGCGTCAGAAACGATCGAAATTCCGTCTTTGTATGAATATGAAGCAGTGCAGACAAATTGTCTGAATGGAGA